>DATLHO010000190.1:0-3444 GCA_035539855.1 Kapaibacterium sp. (SeqCode)
CTCGAACACCGGGACGCTACCGGTGCGCATCACCGATGTGGCGATCACCGGCGCCGACGCGTCGAGCTACCGCATGGGCGTGCTGCCGCGCCGCGATCTGGAGGCGGGGCAGACGGAGTACCTCGAGATGACCTTCGCGCCAACGGCGCCGGGTCAGACGAGCGCCGAGCTGGTGGTCAGCGCCAGCACGGGCATGAGCTACACGGTGACGCTCGGCGGCACGGCGCTGAAGATCCGCCGCGATCCGATCGATCCGGTGATGACCGGCGCGCCGAACGCGGACGGGACACCGGAGCCGGCGCGCAGCGGATGGAGGATCCCGACGCTGCGCTAGGGCGCGGCGACATCGAGCGATCGGCCGGCGACCGGTCGATGACATCGAGTGATCGACGACGATCGCGCCTGCGAAAGACCGAGGGGCGGCTCCAGACGGAGCCGCCCCTCGGCGTTTTCATGCTCGGTGAAACTATCGAACGGTTCTTGGTTCTTCTGAATTGAGTGTATCTTCTCGTGCGCTATCCAGTGCATTGGTGAAGGCTCTCTTCGGAACATCCGTTCCGGACATCGAGGCCGACATCGGTCCGACACCCCAATCCGCGGCGCATCCCCTGCCGCAGCTCACCCCCGGTTTTTCAGCGATCCGACGTCCTCGTGACGCCGGGATTCGACGTTGCATCCCCGATTCGCCGGCGCATTTCGCATGTGCACACGGCGCGAGGAATCGTGCGTCCACGAGCGATCGCTCGTTCGATCCCGCGTCGGTCGGTTGACTTTCGAACAAGCACGTCCCCGAAACATCATATCCCTGCACACTACCCGGAGATCCCTCTTATGAGAGGACTGCGATTCAATCTACTCCTGGCGCTCATGGCGCTGGCGATGTCGTCGAGCACCGCTACGGCGGCGCTGACGGACTATTTGTTCTCGGTGTCCAGCGGCTCGGCCCTGACGCCGTCGAGCTGGACCAGCGTCTGGTCCGGCAGCGCGGGCAGCCGCGGTTCGTACGCTGGCGCGACGCGGACGATCAATCTTCCGTTCAACGTCCTGTTCAACAACGCCTCGTACTCGCAGATCACGCTGAGCTCCTACGGGCTCATCGCCTTCGGGTCGACGGTCAACAGTTCGTATTCGAACACGCTCGCCGGCACCGGCAACCCGGTGATCACCGCCTTCTGGGACAACATCTACATCGGCGGCGGCGCGCCCAGCCCGGGCTGCAGCTATTCGCCGTCGATCCGCTACGGCACCACCGGAAGCTCGCCATCGCGCGTGCTGGTGATCGACTACAACAAAGTCTCCCGTGGCTACTGCGACGGATGCCAGTACGGACCGATGTTCATCGACTTCCAGGTTCGCATCTACGAGGGATCGAACAGAATCGAGTTCCAGTACTCGAACATGTCGGCGACCTGGCCGACGTGCGCGCAGAACTACTGGGGCTCCGGCTCGACCTCGACGAGCGGATCGATCGGCCTGGCCGCGGGCACGTCGGACTTCATCAGCGTCACTCCGAGTGGAAGCTCCGCATCGATCAACCGCTCGACGGCCAACAACAGCGTCAACCTCGCGAGCACGACGATCACGTCGGGCACGATCTACACGTTCACGCCGTGCAACGTCGACGTGATCGGCAACGTGGCCCAGGGCGGCACCGCGACGATGACCAGCGGCGACATCCTGCTGTCGACCAAGTCGGTCGAGCGCGGCGCCTCGGCGACGTATCAGCCGTTCACCATGTCGCTCGTCGCCGGCAGTTGCGCGACGCGCAACATGACGGTCACGCTCGCCGGCGCACACGCCGGTGACTACACGGTCTCGCCGATCGGCGCGGTCAATCTCGCCGCCGGACAGACGATCCAGTTCAGCGTCACCTTCACGCCGCAGTCGATCGGCCAGCGCACCGCGACGCTGACGATCAACGATCCGCTCGGCGCACCGAGGGTCTACACGCTGCGCGCGACCGGCCTGCCCCGCATCAGCTGGACGCCCGATCTCGCCCAGGGTGGCACGCCCACGCTCACCAGCGGCGACACGCTGCTGAAGGACATCATCGTGCTGCGACTCAACCCGCGCGACTTCACGCCGATCACCCTGCGGAATTTCAGCGCCAACGGCGCGATCCCGCCGGCGGTCATCACCTACTCGATCGACTCGGCGGGCGGTCTCTCGACCCAGTACACCCTCCAGACGCCGTCGACCGTCTCGCTCGGCGCCGGTCAGTCGCACACGCCGATCATCCGATTCCGCGGTACCGGCCTGGGCGTCCAGCACGCGACGCTGACGATCAACGCCGACGGCGAGATCCGGTCGTTCCCGCTCAAGGCGATCTCCGGCGCTCCGGGCATCGCGATCACCGCGCTCGGTGTCACGGCCGATCCAGGCAACCCCGTCTTCCACCAGACATACTCCTGTGTCGGCGAGCAGACGACGGTCATCCCACTGCTGGTGAACAACCCCGGACAGTTCCCGCTGATCGTCTCGTCGATCGAGCTCTACCGCACGGACTCGACCGATCAGCAGGGCACGCCGAGCTTCCCGCTGATCCGCGACGCGCAGGGACGCGTCGTCGCGATGACCGATTACCAGATCAGCGAGACTCCGGGCGTCGCGCCGATCGGCGTCAACCCGCCGGTGCCGGTGCCGTTCACGATCGACCCCGGACAGACGCGCACGCTCTATGCGACCTTCATCGGACAGTTCCCCGGCAAGCGCTTCGGCCGCGTGTACATCCGCAGCAACGCGCAGAACGCCTTCGGCACCGACACGACGCTCAACGGAGCGCCGAATTCGGTCATGGGCCTGCTGACGTTCGATCTGGTCGGCCGCGCGATCGGAAGCCAGCTCGCGGCCAACGCGACGGGACTTCCGATGAAGACGGTGAGCTTCCCCGGTACCCGTATCGGCGACACCGCGGTGATGTCGTTCACGATCGCCAACTCCGGCGCCTGTGACCTGCGCATCAACCGCAACAAGCTGCGGATCTCCTCCGGCGACGTCAACGAGTTCACACTGATGACCTCGCTACGGCGTGCGACGCTCGACGCCGCGACCGGCGACTACGTGCTGGCTCCGGGACTGGTCGACACGCTGACGGTGCGCTTCACGCCGTCACGCTCGGGAACGCGCATGGCCACGCTGTGGATCCAGACCAACGACTCGTCGCTGACGAGACCGGGCCTGGTCGAGCGCGGCAGCTACTACCTCGACCTCAGCGGTCGCGGCCTGGCCGGACTCGACGCGCAGGACCTGGTGCTCGATCCTGTCGTCATCGGCAGCTCGGTCACCGGCACGGCGCGGCTGGAGAACTCGCAGACCGCGAGCGTCGGCATCGCCAGCATCGCGTTCGTGGGCGACGACGCCGCGGAGTTCAGCGAGGATGCGACGACGCCGTGGCCGGCACGTCCGTTCACCGTGCTGCCGGGCGACAAGCTCGAGCTCGGCGTG
>DATLHO010000191.1:0-46977 GCA_035539855.1 Kapaibacterium sp. (SeqCode)
GACCGTCGCTCGATGACGCACGAGAGCAATCTTCCAAAGACCTGCGGGCAGTGCCATGAGGGCGCGGGATCGCGCTTCGCGATCGGCGTCGTGCACCTTGCCGAGGGAGAGGAGGAGCCGGTCGGCGTCACATGGGTGCGCCTGTTCTATTTGATCATCATTCCGCTCACCCTCGGACTGATGCTCGTGCACAACGGCGGAGACTGGATTCGCAAGCTGATCAAGCTGCGCAAGGGCCAGCCCCGGGTCATCGTAGCGAAAGCTGCTCGCTCGCATCGTATGTTCCCGCTCGAGCGCCTTCAGCACGCCGGCCTGGCGATCTCGTTCATCGTCCTGACGTGGAGCGGCTTCGCGCTCGTGTGGCCGGAGCGGTGGTGGGCGATGCCGCTGACAGGGTTCGAGGGAGCCGAGGTGCGGCGCAACATCCATCGGGTGGCGGCGGTGGTGTTCATCATCGTCTCGCTGTCGCACGTGGTGACGCTGATCCTCAGCCCGCGCCTGCGCTCGCACTGGAAGGAGATGATTCCGAAGTGGCGGGATGTCGGCGACGCGATCGGACAGTTCTCCTACAACATTGGTCTGCGAAAGAGTGCCCCGGCGTTACCGTCGCACAGCTACATCGAGAAGGCCGAGTACTGGGCGGTCGTCTGGGGCGGCGTTCTTATGTCGATCACCGGACTGCTGCTGTGGGCGAACAACCTGGCGATGGCCTATCTGCCGAAGTCATGGCTCGACGTGGCGACGGCCGTCCACTGGTACGAAGCGATTCTCGCCGCGGCGGCGATCGTGATCTGGCACTTCTACGGAGTGATCTTCGATCCCGACGTCTACCCGCTCGACACTGCATTCCTTACCGGCTACAGCGTGCGCGAGCACGGCGCGCACGACGACGCGATCGCGGCTGCCGGCGACAACGGGCCGGCGCAATCCCCACAGACTGACGGACAACACGACCGGGTGATCGCCGGCGCCTAGAAGGGCGCCGGCGGGTCCCCGGCCAGAAATCGAAACGGAGGAACGATCATGGCCGACGCGGCACAACGCGCCGGGGAGCCCCAGACCCCACACGGCAAGCGTCCGAGTCTACTGCGCAACGGAACGAGTCTGATCGGCATTGCGATCGCACTCGCGGCGCTCGTCGCGATTCTGTTCCTCGTCCTGGCCGAGATGCTGGGTCCGGCGACGAGTCCCTACATGGGAATCCTGACGTACATCGTGTTCCCCACGATCCTCGTCATCGGACTCCTGGTCATGTTCATCGGCGCGCAGCGCGAGCGTCGGCGCCGTCATCGGCTCCAGCTCTCGGGCGAGGTTCCCTACCCGAGGATCGATCTCAACAGCGCCAGCACACGACGCCAGCTCTATACGTTCTCGGCGCTGTCGGTCATCTTCCTGACGATCAGCGCCGTTGGCAGCTACCACGCCTTCGAGTACACCGAGTCGATCGAGTTCTGCGGTCAGGTCTGTCACGAGGTGATGAATCCCGAGTTCGTCGCCTACCAGTCGTCGCCGCACGCGCGCGTCCGCTGCGTCGACTGTCACGTTGGTCCGGGCGCGGGCTGGTACGTCCGCTCGAAGCTCTCGGGCGCCTACCAGGTCTACGCCGCGACGTTCAACCTCTATCCAAAGCCGATCCCGACGCCGGTGGCGAACCTCAGGCCGGCGCAGCATACGTGCGAGCAGTGCCACTGGCCGGCGAAGTTCTTCGGCGCGCAGCTCAAGGAGTTCAACCGCTTCGGCTACGACGAGGCGAACACGCCGCGGCATACGCGGATGCTCATCAAGACTGGCGGCGGCAGCGCCGAGGGCGGACAGGTGCAGGGGATTCACTGGCACATGAACATCGCCAACGAGATCTCCTACGTCTCGACCGACGACCAGCGCCAGCGCATTCCGTGGGTGCGGATGAAGTCGAAGGATGGAAAGGTCGAGGAGTATTTCCTCCAGGGCATGCCCGACAAGCTCGGCGACCTCGCGAAGCGACCGCTGAGGACGATGGATTGCATCGACTGCCACAACCGGCCGTCGCACATCTACAACCCGCCGGATCTTTCGGTCGACAAGGCGCTCTTCGCCGGACGCATCGACAAGAGCCTTCCGTTCGTCAAGCGCCAGAGCGTGATGCTGCTTGCGGCCGCCTATCCGTCGACCGACGCGGCGCTGCGCGCGATCGCCGGCGGCTTCAACTCGTTCTACCAGAAGAACCATCCGGACGTCTTCGCCTCGCAGCGCCCGGCGATCCAGCGCTCGATCGCGGAGCTTCAGAAGATCTACGCGACGAACTTCTTCCCGGAGATGAAGACCGACTTCCGGACGCATCCGAACAACGCCGGCCATTACTACAACCAGGGATGCTTCCGCTGCCACGACGGCAAGCACGTCAGCAAGAGCGGCAAGGTCATCAGCGCCGAGTGCAACATCTGTCACGAGACGCTCGACCAGCAGGAGGGACCGAAGCAGGTGGCGATCACCGCGGGCAGCTACGAGCATCCGCTCGACTTCTTCGGCGGACTCTCCAACCACGCCTGCACCGACTGCCATACGGGGCAGGGGGCGACGTTCCCGCGCTTCAAGCACACCGAGGGCGTCGACGTTGCCGGCATGGAGTGCATCGACTGCCATGCACCGGCGGCTGCGCCGGATACGGCCGCGACCGCGATGCGCTGAGCGCTAGCGACGTCGGAAAACCAGGGAGGCCCGGACGTCTATCCGGGCCTCTCGTCGTATGGAGGACTCGCCGTGGGAGCTCGTCCTTCGTGGGACGTCATCGTCAGCACGTCGTCGATCAGTGCCGCGGCTGCTCGGCGGCATCGCCGGCGTCCGTCTCGCCGGTCATCGCCTCGGGATAATCCGACAACGGTATCGGCTCGGCCTTGACCAGGCGCACCGACTCGATCGCGCCACTGCCGAGAATGACGTTGCCCATGAACCGTACTTTCTCGCCGGGCTCGATCTCGTTGACGAAGAGCTGCTCCTGGCTCAGGCGCACCTCCTCGGCATCGTAGAAGTGGAACGACAGCAGGACGGTCGAGACCTCGCGGTCGAGCTTGTTGACGATCGTCCCACTGACGCAGGCGGTACGCGCGTCGGTCTCGAGGGAGTACTCGACGTCGAAGGCGGGACTGGAATAAGTCATGTCAGGGTGCCCGTGTGTTGGTTGCCGGAGGAACATCAACTGCCGGGCCGCAATCGCCCGGCGTGTCATAGTAATGATCGAGCGGCTATCTTCCGACCGGCATCGACAACGATCTCGAGGAGCATGCAGGATTTTCCGTTACCACCGTCGTGGGTTCGCGAAGCGCTCATCGACGGGGGAGTGATCCCGGCCCATCCGCTCGCGCTCGACCGCGCCCGTCGCTTCGATGAGCGACGCCAGCGTGGTCTCACCCGGTACTACCATGCCTGCGGTGCGATCGGCGTTGCGGTGGGCGTGCACACGACGCAGTTCGAGATTCGCGATCCGCAGATCGGACTCTACGGACCGGTGTTGCGCGCGGCCGCGGAGACCGTCATCGAGTGCGACGAGGCCGCTGATCGGCGCACGGTCCTCATTGCCGGCATCGCCGGTGAGACGACCCATGCCGTGGCCGAGGCGCGTCTGGCGCGATCGCTCGGCTACCATGCCGGCCTGCTCTCGCTCGGCGCGATGCGCGCGGCGACGCTCGAGTCGACGCTCGCGCACGTCCGGGCGGTGGCCGGGGAGATCCCCATCGTCGGATTCTACCTGCAGCCGGCCGTCGGCGGCATGCACCTGCCCTACGAGTTCTGGCGTCGCCTCTGCGAGCTGGAGAACCTCGTCGCCATCAAGATCGCACCGTTCAATCGCTACCAGACGCTCGACGTCGCCGCCGCCGTCGCAGATGCGGGCCGCGCCGGAGATGTCGCGCTGTACACCGGCAACGACGACGCGATCGTCGCCGACCTGATTACGCCCCTCGACGTCGGAGCGGCGACTGGGCGCCTGCGGATCGTCGGCGGCCTGCTCGGCCAATGGGCGTGCTGGACCGAGCGTGCCGTCGCGCTGCACCGGGAGTGCCGCGCCGCGACCGCCGCCGGCTCGATCCCCGCCGATCTGCTCGAGCGCGGCGCGCAGTTGACGCGGCTCAACGCGGCCGTGTTCGATGTCGAGAATTCGTACCGCGGTTCGATTGCCGGCGTCAACGAAGTCCTTCGGCGCGCGGGCCTTCTGGAGACGAGTCTCTGCCTCGATCCTCACGCGGATCTCTCGCCCGGTCAGGCCGCCGCGATCGACGCTGCCGCACGCCGCTTCCCCTGGCTCACCGACGACGAATTCGTTCGGGCAAACTCAGCCCGGTGGGTCGACGCATGAGTGTTCGCATCGGCTTCATCGGCTGCGGGGCGATCGCGAACGAGCACGCCCGGGCGCTCGCGCGACTCGAAGGCGCGGAGCTCGTCGCATGGTCGGACGTCGAGCTCGCGAGCGCCGAGCGGATGCGCGCGGCATACGGCGGCCGCATCGCCACGACCGATCCGATGCGCGTGATCGGCGACGACGGCGTCGACGTCGTCTACATCTGCACCTGGCATGACTCGCACGCACCGCTCGTCGAGATGGCCGCCGAGGCCCGCCGTCCGGTCGTGCTCGAGAAGCCAATTGCGATCAGCGAGCGCGACTGCGTGCGCATCGCCGATGCGGTGGAGCGCAGCGGAATCCTCCTGATGATGGCGCTGAAGCTCCGGTTCTATCCGATGGTCGAGCGCGCCCGATCGTTCATCGAGCGGCCGATCATCAGCATCGCGCAGGTGATGGACAACCACTGGCCCGACGACTACTGGGCGGCGCGCCCGGTCATTGGCGGCGGCAACGTCCTCTCGCAGGGCCCGCATGCGATGGATCTGCTGGTTCATCTCAATCGCTCCGAACCGGTGAGCATCTACGCCGACGGCGGAACCTATACCCATGAGGGGACGCTCGTCGACAACGTGGTCGCGACGATCCGCTTCGCCAACGGTGCGATCGCATCGCTCGCGCAGGGCGACAGCGGCACGACACCGCTCGTGTCGAAGTTCTCGTTCCAGCTCGCCGACGGCACGCGCACCGTGCACCTGCACGATCGGCTGCGCGCGGGAACGTTCTTCGACGGCACGAGCGTCGAGACGCTCCGCGACGAGGAGGAGCTCGGCATGCTCGAGGAGAACCGCGCGTTCCTCCGCGCCCTCCGCGGCGAGATCCCGCCGCCGACGACCCACCTCGACGGACTGCGCGCGACGCGAATGGTCCTGGCCGCCGTCGAGGCCATCCGAACCCGCTCGGTGCAGCAGTTGTAGACGGCGTCGGATGCTCCGCATGCCGCCCGCTCGGTACTCACGTCAGGTCGCCAATGCTCCGTCCCGCACCCGATACTCCCGGCCTCTGGCCCCTGCTTCGCTGCGATGAGCGGCTCAGCGGGTTTCAGTCGCTCGCCGGCGCGATCGAGCGACCGCGGGTGAGCTGGCGGCACTGGCTGGGCGGACCCCATTTCGACGCGCGGTTGATCGCTCGAGATAGGGGGCAGGATCTGCTCCTTCCGTTCGGCGGCTGCCTTCATCGCTACGACGGCGGCGGCCGGCTGCTCTGGAAGAGCCCGGCGCTCGGGATCGAGAGCATCATCGGCGTCGACGACATCGACGATGACGGCACGACCGAGATCGTCGCATCGAACGGCAAGAGCGTCTTCGTGCTCGACGCGGACTCGGGCGCCGTCCTGTGGCAGGAGTATCTCGGTCCCCCGTTCGCCGGCGGTTTCATGCACACCGGAGCACGGCTCCACCGCTTCGACGGATTCACGCGAGGTGCCCAGCTCGCCATCGGCCTGCTGAGCTCGAAGGAGGTCGTGCTCTTCGACTTCGGACCGGGCGCCTCGTCGCCCGAGCGTCGTCACATCCTCTGGATGGACGACTTCTTCCATCCTTCGTTGCTCGCCGCCGATCTCGACGGCGACGGCCGCGACGAGCTCGTCGTCACGAAGCTGTCGGCGATCTATGCGTTCGATCCGATCGAAGGGACGATGACCGGCGAATGCCGCTGGTCTTCCGGCGGCACCGCCAAGCGCAACTACGGAATGCTCGAGGCGGTGGATCTCGACGGCAACGGTTCGCTGGACCTGGTGGTGATCTCCGATCGCGTGTCGCGGCACATCGCGGTCGTCGGCAACGACGGCAGCGGGGTGCTCGCCAATCGCTGGGACCGATTCATCGAGCACATCTACGATGGCGACGAGCGCGAGCTCCGCTTCGTCTCCGGATCGGTCGTCGACGTCGACCGTGACGGCAGGGTCGAGATCGTCGTGAGCATCTACAACGAGCGCGGCGACGGACGCTGGTGGCTCGAGATCATCGATGCTGTTACGGGCGCGGTCTGCACGCGCCGGCCCGACGCCTATCTGCGCGGCATCGATCGCGAGCTCGCGAACGCTGCGCCGCTGCTGCTCGTCTCGCACGAAGCCGATCGCGTTCCGCGCGAGCGCGGCTCGATCGCCGTGCTCGAGTGGCGCTCCGGCGAGCTGGTCGAGCGATGGTCGCACACGGCGGCGGCGTTCATCGGGCGCTTCGCCGAGCCTCACCCTCATCGGGCGTTCTTCCGCACGGACCTTCCTCCGGCCGACGATGCGTGGGTCGTATGGCTCGACGGCGAGCCGGTCGTGGCGGTGCTCGATGCCGATGGACTCGGCCTGCTCGCCGTTCGCGACGACGTGCCGAGTCTGCGACATGTTCCAGAGAGCCGCGACGTCGTCTCGATCCTCGCGGCCGGCGACCTCGACGGCGATCTGCGCGACGAGCTCGTCGTCAGCGATGCGACCGGTACGGTGAGCATCGTGCAGGGCGACGGCACCGTCATCGGCTCGCTGCGCGCGGGCATGCGACTGCGGCCCGGCACCGGACCGTACTACATGGCCAAGCCGATGTCGACCCCAGTGGTGACCGCCGACGCGCACGGTCGCTACTGTGCCGTGCCAGACGGAGGCACGCTCGCGCACATCCTTCGGTGGAACGCGTCGCGCTCGTCGCCGGAGATCCTGTCGCGACAGGCCCTGCGCGGTCGTGTCGGTCCCGAGGAGGCATTCCATGCGTACTCGTGGATCGCGATCGATGAACGGGCCGCGCTTCTGGGATCATCGATCGGGGATGGGTCCGCACGGTTGCTCGCGATCGACGTGCGTGGCGCCGAGTGTGCGAGCTGGCCTGTCGCGGCGCTTCCCGGCTCGCCTGCGACGCCCGCGGCGCGCACGGGGATCCACGAGTACTTCGTCGTCGAGCATCCCGACCACACGCTGCTCGTGGTGTCGGGCTTTCGCTCTCCATCGATGAACTCGGAGCGGACCATCTGTCTCGATAAAGGCGGTCGGACCCGCTGGGCCGCCGAAGACATACCGATGCCCGGGCACATGCTGGGTCCTGGTCCGTGGAACGCGCTGACGATCGATCGCGATGGCGCCACGAGCACGCTGCACTTTCTGGCGAAGGACACGCTCGTCGCGATCGACGCGGCAACCGGCGCGATGGTCAGGCCGCCGCTTCAACTGCGCGCGTTCAACACGGCCGACATGGCGGCGCGCGGACTGCGGATGGACGACTTCAGCGCCTATGGCTCGATCGTGCCCCTGCGTGTCGGCGATCGTCTCGTGCGCCTCCTCGTTGCCAACTACGGCGGACACGGTGCGATCGATCTCGACGGAAACGCGCTGTGGTGGCACGCCGCGCCGCTCTCGTCGCTGACGGGAGGCTTCGGTGGTCTGGCGGATCTCGAAGGGGAGGGACGTCTCTCGCTCTGTGTCTCGGACGCGACCGGCGACTTCATCTGCCTCGACGCGCTGACCGGCGTCGAGCGATGGCGACTGGTGCTCGGGTCCGTGTCGACCGGCATGGCCACGTGCGACATCGACGGTGATGGACGGGCCGAGCTGATCGTCTCGACGCGGGAGGGTCTGCTGTACTGCATCGGGTCGGCGAGCAATGGCAGCGGGCTCGTCAAGTGGTCGCTCGATCTCGGGTATTCGCTCGGTCCGCCGATCGTCGCCGACTTCGACGGCGACGGCGCGAGCGAGATTCTCGTCGTCAGCGGCGACGGGCATCTCTATTCGATCGCGGCGGGCACGGGCATCGTTTCATAACTTCCCGACAACACCTGGACGACGCATGCGCAAGGTCCGTCTCGGCACCGTTTCGTTTCTCCTCGAGGATGAGCCGCACACGATCGCGATGAACGTCGATCGCGCCTGCGACTACGTCGCGCGAGCGGCCGCCGAGCGCTGCGATGTCGTGTGCCTTCCCGAGATGGTGCGCACGATCAATGTCCCGGAGCACGCCTACGACGCCGAGGAGATGCCGGGACCGACGAGCGAGCGGTTCGCGCGCGCCGCGCGTGACGGCGCGATCAACGTGCTGGCCAACTGGTACGTGCGCGAGGGTGATGCGGTCTACAACCAGACGACGATCTTCGATCGCAGTGGAGCGATCGCGGGGATCTACCGAAAGGTGCAGCCGACCGGCGGCGAAGCACGCTTCGTGCGCGCCGGCAGCGAGCTGCCGGTGATCGATCTCGACTTCGGAAGGATCGCCGTGATGACCTGCATGGACATCTACTTCCCGGAGATCGCCAGGATCTATGCGCACCGCGGAGCCGAGGTGCTCTTCTGGCCAACGGTGATGCACGGGCCGACACAGGAGGGAGTGCTCGCGCAGCTCCGCTCGCGCGCGATCGACAACAGCCTCATCGTCGTCGAGTCGAACATGGCGGGGCACCCGCCCTATGCGCCGTATGCCGGTCGCTACCGACCCGGCACCGCGCGGATCATCGACGCCAGCGGTGACGTGCTCGCGCAGACCGGTCGGCGCGAGGGCGTCGCCGTCGCCGAAGTCGATCTCGACGAGGTGCGTCTGACGTCGTGGTGCGTGTTGTTTCGGGAGCCCGATCACTTCCGCGAGGACCTCGCATCGATGACTCGTCTCGATCTCTACGCGCGCGAATACGCCGCGCTCTCGCAGACGCAGGCACGCAACGCGGAGTACTTCGCCGCATGCTCCGATTCGCCGGATACTCCCACAACCGAATCGCCCGACGCCCCATGATCACTCGAATCCCTCGCCCGCTCCGGTTGATGCTCGTTCTGCTGATCGTCGCAACGTCGGCCTGTGGCGACGGCGACGCCGGTGGCGGCGATGCAGGCGACGGCGGCAGGCGCCGCGTCGTCATCAGTCATTTCTGGGGCGATGTGCAGGACGTCTGGCAGGAGGCGATCGACGAGTTCGAGAAGTCGCATCCCGACATCGATGTCGAGCAGCAGGCGATGACCTTCAACGTGCACTACCAGAAGGTCCAGACCGCGTCGGCCGCCGGACAGGACATCGGCGACCTCGTCCTGCTGGAGGACTGGTTCGCGCAGGAGCTCATCGAGCGCGAGCAGTTCGTCGACCTCGCGCCGATGGTGGCGCGCGATCTCGACACGTCGGCGATCTTCGCGGCCTCGCTCGGCACGTACCGCAAGGGAGCCTCGCTTCAGGCGTTTCCCGTCGCGCTCGGCAGCTATCCGCTGTTCTACAACAAGGACCTGTTCGATGCCGCGGGGGAGCGCTACCCCGACTCGACGTGGACCTACGACACGCTGCTTGCGGTCGCACGGCGGCTCACGCTCGACACAGACAACGACGGCCGGACGGATCAGTATGGATTCCTCCTCGACAACAGTGGCGGCTTCGACGGCGTGCTCTACTCGCTCGGCGGCGCGGTGCTCAGCGACGACGGCACACGCAGCGCGTTCGGCGAGCCGCGCACGATCGAGGCGTTGAAGTACTGGACGGGGCTGGTTCGAACGCACAAGGTCGCGCCGCCGAACGCATCGGTCATGGGAGGCTCCTCCAGCGGCGGCTCGACACGACCGTTCGAGACCGGCCGCTTCGCGATGGCGATGCTGCAGGCCGCGATCTCGACCTACCGCAACGTCCCGTTCAAATGGGACATTGCGCTACCGCCGAGCGGTCCGGCCGGTCGCCGCGCGCTGCGCTACGGGGCAGCGTTCGGTATCCCGAAGGGGTCGAAGAACGCGGAGGCCGCGTGGGAGTTCCTGCGCTGGATGGTCGAGGAGATGCCCGCGAAGTACGCCGATCGGATGTTCTACGGCCAGGTGCCGAACAGCCGGCGGCTCGCCAACGCGCCCGAGTATCTCAACGGCACGCCGAGCGTGAACCGGCGCGTGCTCATCGACATGATCGATCGCTACAGCTTCAGCTACTGGCGCTCGCGCTGGCTGCAGTTCCGCGACCAGGGATTCCTTCCCCAGCTCGATCTCATGGTCATCGGCGAGAAGTCGGTCGAGCAGGCCGCCGCCGACGCCGACAAGCGCATCAACGAGGTTCTCGCACAGTAGGGGCACGATGAACGAAGGGAGCTCCGACATCGACGAAACCGGCGCGGCCGGCACGAGCGGCCGCGGTCCGGACTCGCGAGCAGCGTCGCGTCGAGAGGCGTCGCGTCGCGACCGGTTCCGCCGCGTCGAGCCCTATCTGTTCGTGCTGCCGGTGACCATCGGCGTCGTCATCGTCACCGGCGGCGCGATCGCCGCGTCGTTCATCCTGGGTTTCACGAAGTGGGACCTGGTGACGGCGCCCGAGTGGATCGGCATCGCCAACTATCGTGAGGCGTTCGCCTCGGATCTCTTTCGCCAGGTGCTCGGCAACACGTTTCTCTACGTGCTGCTCTCGGCGCCGGTCTCGGTCGCGTGCTCGCTCGCGCTGGCATTGATGGTCAACCGGCGCATCAGAGGCATCACGGCCTTTCGCACGCTCTACTTCTTTCCGGTGGTCACGTCGATGGTGGCCGTGGCCGTGGTGTGGAGCTGGCTGTACAACCCGGAGTTCGGGTTGCTGAACTATCTGCTGCGCGAGCTCGGCGGCATCGAGGGTCCGCGCTGGCTGCTGTCGACCGATTGGGCGATGCCCGCGATCGCGCTGATGAGCATCTGGAAGGGGATCGGCTACAACATGCTGATCTTCCTCGCGGGACTGCAGGCGATCCCCGAGACGCTCTATGAGGCGGCGACGATCGACGGCGCCGGACCCGTTCGACGGTTCACCTCGGTCACGCTGCCGATGCTCTCGCCGACCACGTTCTTCGTGTTCGTCATCACGCTGATCGGCTCGTTCCAGATCTTCGAGCAGACCTACACGATGACCCAGGGCGGTCCCGCGAGCTCGACGCTGACGCTCAGCTACTTCATCTTCCAGAATGCCTTCCAGTACTTCCGGATGGGGTATGCGACCGCGATGGCGTACATCCTCTTCGCCATCACGCTCGTCGTGACGATCGCGCAGTTCCGGCTGCAGAAGCGCTGGGTGTTCTATGGTTGAGCGCGGCGGCCGCGGCGCGCTCGCCGGACGGGCGCTCCTGTACCTGCTTCTGACGGCCGTTGCGATCGTGATGATCGCTCCGTTCGTCTGGATGCTCGTCACGTCGCTGACGCCGGCGTCGGAGCTCTATCGCTATCCGCCGTCGCTGCCGGACTCGCTCGCGCCTGAGAACTACACGGAGGTCTTCGGACGATTTCCGTTCGGCAGGTTCACCGTCAACAGTCTGACCATCGCCGTGCTCGCGACCGTGGGCACGCTCGCGAGCGCGTCGCTGGCCGCGTATGCCTTCGCGCGCATGGAGTTCCGCGGACGCCGGGCGTTGTACTGGATCGTCCTGGCCACGATGATGGTGCCGTTCCAGGTGACGATGGTGCCGATCTTCTTCGTGATCAAGTCCCTCGGCTGGATCGATTCGCATGCGGCGCTGATCGTCCCGTCGTACTTCGGATTCGGGATGGGAGCGTTCGGCGTGTTTCTCCTGCGACAGTTCTTCGCGACCGTGCCGAAGGAGATCGAGGAGGCCGCGGTGCTCGACGGCGCCTCGCGCTTCCGGATCTACTGGCAGATCCTGCTGCCTCTGGCGACGCCCGCGCTGGCCACGCTCGCGGTGCTGACGTTCATGGCGAACTGGAACGATCTGCTCGGACCGGTCCTGTACCTGTCGAGCCGCGAGAAGATGACGCTCACCGTCGGCATCGCGGCCCTGCAGGGCGGAGAGCTTGCCGCCCGCATCGACCTGATCATGGCCGGCGCCGTCGTGAGCATCGTTCCGATTCTCATTCTCTACGTGATCGCTCAGCGCTACTTCATCCAGGGCATCGGTGCCGGGGGAGTCAAGGGTTGAGCACGAGCGAACCGGGATCATCCCGCACCAGTCACACGACCATGACCACTGTCAAAGAGCTCGAAGATCGCCTGACGCTGCCCCGGCCGGAGCTCGTCGAGTTCATGCGCTCGGTCGCCAGTCCCCTGGTCGTGATCGGGGCGAGCGGGAAGATGGGTCCGACGCTGGCCGTGCTGGCCAGACGAGCGGCGGAGATGGCTGGCGTGAACCTCGAGGTGATCGGCGTCGCTCGCTTCAGCGATCCGTCGGCGCGACGGTGGCTCGAGGATCGCGGCGTGCGCACGATCGCGTGCGACCTGCTCGACCGCGGTCAGGTCGACGTGCTGCCGGATGCGACCGACATCATCTATCTGGCCGGTCGCAAATTCGGCACGAGCGACGATCCGACGCTCACGTGGACGATGAACACGATCGCCCCGGTCAACACGCTCGAGCGGTATCGCGACGCGCGCATCGCCGCGCTGTCGACGGGCACCGTCTACGGCCTGGCGACCCCGGTGAGCGGAGGATCGCGGGAGACCGAGCGGCCCGAGCCGATCGGCGAGTACGCCAACGCGTGCCTCGCGCGCGAGCGGATCTTCGAGCACTACGCGCAGCGCAACGGAACCCGCGTCTGCCTCGTGCGGCTCAACTATGCGGTCGAGATGCGCTACGGCGTGCTTGTCGACATCGCGCGCAAAGTGCTCGACGGCGCGCCGGTCGACGTGACGATGGGCTACTTCAACTGCCTCTGGCAGCGCGACGCCAACGAGTACGCGATCCGCTCACTCGCGCTTGCTCGGACTCCGGCCGACGTCCTCAACCTCACCGGCCCCGAGACGCTCGCGGTTCGCGACGTGGCACTGCGTCTCGGGACGCTCATGGGCCTTCCGGTGACGATCACCGGAACCGAGTCGGATCGCGCGTATCTCAACGACGCGACGCGTGCCTTCGAGCTGCTCGGCGCGCCGCCGACTCCGGCCGACGACGTCATCGTCTGGACCGCCGAATGGGTGCGCGGCGGCGGCGCGTCGCTGGACAAGCCGACGCACTTCGAGGTCTCCGACGGACGCTACTAGGGCACCGGAGCCGCCGGTTCGCACATGCCTTCGCGCCTCATCGGGCGCCGGCTGGAAACACGTTGTACGTCTCCGGAGCCGCCCATCCATCGTTGCGTATCTTGAATCGATGACACGGATTCTCTATTTCGGAATCGCTCGCGATCTCGCCGGGCGCGACGCCGAGGAGCTCGAGCTGGCCGACGCGACGACCGCCGGCGAGCTCTGGGTGACGCTCGTGGCACGGCACCCGGCGCTCGAGCGCATCCGCGGCATCGCGCGAATGGCGATCGACATGGCGTACGCGACCGACGACGCGACGGCCGGCGGCGCCACCGAGATCGCGATCATACCGCCGGTGGCGGGAGGCTGAGATGATCGAATGCAAGGTCGTGTCGACTCCGATCGACACCTGTGCGCTGATCGCGCGCGTCTCCGACGAGCGATCGGGCGCCACGTCCGTCTTCGTCGGCACCGCACGCAACACGAGCGCCGAGCGCCTCGATGGCGCGGTCACGCGACTCGAGTACGAGGCCTACGAGCCCATGGCCGAACGCGAGCTCGAGTCGATCGCAGACGAGGCGGTCGAGCGCTTCGGCGCGCTCCACGTGCTCGTGCATCATCGGGTTGGCGTGCTCGCGCTGGGGGAGGCCGCGGTGACGGTTGTCGTATCCACCGCACACCGCGCCGCCGCGTTCGATGCCTGTCGATTCGTCATCGAGGAGCTCAAGAAGCGCGTACCGATCTGGAAGAAGGAGGTGTTCGTCGACGGCGCCGAATGGGTCAACGCGAGGCCATAACATCCTGTACACTTTCCTCCGACTCGTCTCGCTCCTCTGCCTGGTTGCGCTCGCGCAGCCCGGCTGTTCCGCGTTGCGCGCGAGCTCGGGGTCGACGACGGGGTCCGACGCCCGCGTCGCGGCGAAGCCGCTGGTGCGCTGGCTTCGGATACACGGTGCGGCGAGCGAGGCGAGCGCGCCGGTGCTGCGCATCGGCGGCGGCGATGCCGATCGACTCTCGGTCGGCGCCACGGCGCTGACGATCGAGCTGGACCTGATGTCCGAGACCTATCCCAATCTCGAGCTGCGGCTGGTGCACTGCGACCGGCACTGGCAGCCGACGGAGAACATCTTCGTTCAGGACTTCATGCGGCTGCGCAGCCATGACTGGGACATCCGCCCGACGATCGCCGGGACGCGGCACTACAACTATTCCGCGAGCATCACCTTCCCGCGCGCCGACGGGATGCTGCGCATCCAGCATTCGGGCAACTACATCGCGCGCATCCTCGACATCTACGATGACGAGGTGGTCGTTGCCGAGACCCGCTTCTTCGTGGCCGAGGCGCGCGCCGACGTCGAGCTGTACACCTACGGTGACTTCTTCGACAGTCCGCTGACCGACGTCATCCAGAAGGGGATGCGCATTCGCGTCGAGGCCCGTCCGGACGTCGACCTCTTCTCGAATCAGATCAACGCGATCCACCTCTACCGATGGGGTGACTGGAAGCGCCCCGCCGTCGCGTCATCCGACGGGATGTTCGACGATCCGCCGCTGACCGGCACGCGGGCGCGATGGGAGTCGTTCCTGGGCGGCATGGGCGTGGCGGAGTTCTCGAACATCGCCTCCGGAAACGAGCATCGCATTCTCGACCTCACCGACATCGCGATCTTCCCCGCGCTCGGCCAGGTTCTGACGACGCCGCTGAGCGACCTGCCGCGGCAGGGCTTCCTTGAGTTCGACAACAACGGCGTGGCCGAGACGCGCTTCGTCTCCTCGCGCGACGAGGACTACGTCGAGTTCGAGTTCCGGCTGGACCTCACCGGCCGTGCAGCGCGCGAGGACATCTTCGTCGTCGGCACGTTCAACGACTGGACGCCTGCGCCCGAATGGCGGATGCAATTCGATTCGACCAGCGGCATGTACGAGGCGCGCGGACTGTTGCGTCGCGCGCGACACGAATACCAGTACGTCGCCGGCACGTGGGACGCCGCCACCGCGACGCTGCTCGGCGAGGACGCAAGCCTCATCGAAGGGAACAATGCGCAGGCCATGCATCCGTACATGGCGCTGATCTACTATCGCGATCTCGGCTCCGGCGGCTACGATCGCATCATTGGTGCTGGAATGGGGTGGACAGGCAGATGAGCAACGACGGCAATCGAATCCGCATCGGCGTGGCCGGTGTCGGACACCTCGGCGCAATTCACGCGCGACTCTGGAAGGACCACGACGATGCCGTGCTCGTCGGCGTCCACGATGCCGACAACGAGAGGGCGAGGGCCATCGCGGCGGAGCACGGCGTGCCGGCGCTCGCGACGTTCGAGGAGCTCATCGAGGCGGTCGACGCGATCAGCCTCGTGACGCCCACATCGACGCATGCCGAGCTCGGGCTGACGGCGCTGCGCGCCGGCGTGCACTGCTTCATCGAGAAGCCGATCACCGCGACCTACGCCGAGGCTGCGCCGCTGATCGCCGAGGCGGACGCGCGCGGTCTCGTCCTGCAGGTCGGGCACGTCGAGCGGTTCAACCCCGCGGTGCTCGCGCTCAGGGCAACGACGCTCGACCCGATGTTCGTCGAGTCGCATCGCATGGCCCAGTTCAAGCCACGAGCCACCGATGTCGCCGTGGTGCACGACCTGATGATCCACGACATCGATCTCGTGCTGCACCTGGTGCAATCGCCCGTGATCGAGGTGCGCGCCAGCGGCGTCGCCGTCGTCAGCGACACCGTCGATATCGCCAACGCGCGCCTTGAGTTCGCCAACGGGTGTGTCGCCAATCTCACGGCGAGCCGCATCTCGCAGCGGCCGATGCGCAAGATGCGCCTGTTCCGGCGCGACGCGTACGTCTCGATCGACTTCGCCAAGCCCGGCGTCGAGATCTTCCGCCTGGCCGACGCCGGCGAGTCGACGAGCGGCATCGCGATCCCCGCGTCGATGTTCCTCGGCGACATCGACGCCGGCACGCGCGGCCGCTCGATCGTCTATGAGCAACCCGCGCTCGAGCCCGTCAACGCGATCGCCCGCGAGCAGCAGGAGTTCGTCGCCTCGATCCGCACCCGAACGGCTCCACCGGTCACGGGCGAGGAGGCCGCGGCGGCGCTCCGCGTCGCCGAGGAGATCGTCGAGCAGATCGCGCGACGCGAGTCGCACCTGACCGACCGATGACCGCACCACAGTACCGTAGAGCGCCAACCTCAGTGACCCTCGTGGACAGTTCGAAGCTCAGCATATCGCATCCGATGGCCGCACGGCTCGGCGACATCGCGCGCCGTCACGGCGTGCGCCTGTACGTCGTCGGCGGCTACGTGCGCGATCTGCTGCTCGGCATCGACTCGAACAACGACATCGACTTCACGGTCGAAGGCAGCGGCGTCGAGTTCGGGAAGATCGTCGCCGATGAGCTCCACAGCCACTGCGTCGTCTACGAGCGCTTCGGGACGGCACTGGTGCCCGCGCACGGCTTCAAGCTGGAGTTCGTCGGCACCCGCCAGGAGACCTACGTCGAGGACTCGCGCAAGCCCATCGTGTCCGAGGGAACGCTCGAAGACGACTTGCGACGCCGCGACTTCACCGTCAACGCCATGGCGATCCGCATCGACGACGAGCCCGGGGAGTTGATCGACCTCTTCGGCGGCCGTGCCGATATCGAGCGTCGCGTGCTGCGCACACCGCTCGATCCGCATACGACGTACTCCGAGGATCCCCTGCGGATGATGCGCGCGGCGCGCTTCAGCGCGCAGCTCGGCTTCGAGCTCGACGGCGCCTCGCACGACGCGATCACCGAGATGCGCGAGCGCATCGCGATCGTGTCGCAGGAGCGCATCAGCGAGGAGTTCATGAAGACCCTCGCGTCACCGCGTCCGGGACTCGGCCTGACGATCCTCTACGAGACTGGACTGCTCGAGCTGGTGTTTCCCGAAGTGCATCGCCTGGGTGGCGTCGACCTCGTGCAGACCGGGAGCATCTCCTACGCGCACAAGGATGTCTTCCGCCACACCGTCAAGGTGGTCGACAACATCGCCGAGAAGACCGACAACGTCTGGCTCCGCTTCGCCGCGCTCATGCACGACATCGCGAAGCCGAGAACGAAGCGGTTCGTCGAGGGGAGCGGGTGGACGTTTCACGGGCACGACGAGATCGGCGCGCGGTGGCAGGAGCGGATCTTCCGCCGGATGAAGCTCCCGTTCAAGGAGCGCGATTACGTCGCGACGCTCGTGCGCATGCATCATCGGCCGATGGCGCTGGTCGACGAGGGCGTCACCGACTCGGCGATCCGCCGGCTGGTCGTCGATGCCGGCGAGCAGCTCGACGACCTGTTCACGCTCTGCCGCGCCGACATCACCAGCCGCGACCCGCGTCGCGTTCAGCGGTACCTCGCGAACTACGACCGTGTCGTCGAGCGCATTCGCGCCGTGCAGGAGAAGGACGCGCTGCGGGCGTTCCAGAGCCCCGTGCGCGGCGAGGAGATCATGGAGATCTGCGGCATTGGACCCTCGCGAGCGGTGGGCGTGCTCAAGAAGGCGATCGAGGAGGCGATACTCGACGGGAGGATCCCGAACGAGTACGAGCCGGCGCGAGCCTACCTTCTCGAGATCAAGGACGAGCTTCTCGCCAGGTCGGCCGAGTAAGCTCGCCGAAAACAACGAGGCCGGGATCTTCTCGATCGAAGATCCCGGCCTCGTTGTTTCCGGTGTGACCGGCGGCTACCGGAAGAAGCCGACGTTTGCCGTCAGGAAGATCCCTCCGAACTGCGTGATCGGATCGCCGCGAAGGCTTTCGACACCCGGCGCGTACGGGATGTAGTAATAGCGGACGTTGATGCCGAGCGCCGGCTGCGAATTGCCGAGCTCCGCGCCGAGCCCCACGAACGCGGCGCCGGTGAAGTGCGCGCTGGCGTGCCCGAAGCTCTCGAAGAAATCGTACTCGTACGGCAGCGCCAGGATCATCGTCGGTCCAAGGCCCGCATTGACGTACGGCCGGAAGTTCTCGACGAGCGTGTTTTCGAGGACGCGGTAGTTGACGCCGATCGTCAACGGCAGCGTGAAGACGCGGTTGACCTTACCGGGAACATCCCACCGATAGCGGTAGGGGTCGTCGGGATCGGGAATGCGGTCGGGCAGCTCGTCGCGATTGCGCGAGCCGGTTATCCCGAGGTTGATGAACCACGCGAGCTTCTCGGAGATCGGCCGCTGGTAGAATCCGCCGGTGCCGAAGCCGCTGTTGCTGAACAGGATGTCGAAGCCGATCGCCTCGTCGTACCGCTCGGCCGTCGCGGTGCTGTCGATCAGCGGCCGCGCCGGCGTGAACAGGAAGAGCGTGTCCTCCGGCACCGACTGCGGTTCACCCGGCCGTGTCGTCGGCACGGGCTCGCCCGGCGACTGGGCCAGGGCCATCGGACCGATGGCGGCGACGGCGAGCACGAGCGCGACGAACAGACGTTTCATTGAAATCCTCGACTCTGCGTGCTGGAATCGGGCGGCCCCCGGCGCACCGGAAGCGAATGGCTCTCTGGGTCGGAAAATACATGCCAGAGAGGCGGTCGCAAGAGGATTCAACGACGCCCGGAGCCGGACTCTGCGCCGATCAGGCCTCCGCGGCGACCTTACCCTCGCCGGCGGCGACGCGGTCGATGTGCCAGCAGGCGACGAAGTGACCGGTCTCGACCTCGACCAGCGGCGGCTCGTCGTTCCAGCAGAGGGCGTCGGCGTACGCGCAGCGGGTGCAGAAATGGCAGCCGGCGGGGAAGTTCGTCGGCGAGGGCACCGTGCCCTCGATCGTGGCGAGCTTCACCTTGTGCTGTCCCATCCTCGGGATCGACTTGAGCAGACCGATCGTGTAGGGATGCTTCGGGTTGTAGAAGATCTCGTCGACGACGGAGTACTCGACCACCTTCGCCGCGTACATGACCGCGACCCGGTCGCACACCTCGGCGATCACACCGAGATCGTGCGTGATCATGATCATGCCCATGCCGAGCTCCTCCTGCAGCCGCGTGATGAGCTCGAGGATCTGCGCCTGGACCGTCACGTCGAGCGCGGTCGTCGGCTCGTCGGCGATCAGAAGGGCGGGGTTGCACGACAGGGCCATCGCGATCATCACGCGCTGGCGCATGCCGCCGGAGAGCTGATGCGGATACTCGTCGTAGCGCTGCTCGGGTGCGGGGATGCCGACGAGGCGGAGCATCTCGATCGACCGCAGGCGCGCCTCGGTCTTGGAGACCTTCTGGTGCAGGATCACCGCCTCGTCGATCTGGTGGCCGACGGTGAAGACGGGATTGAGCGAGGTCATCGGCTCCTGGAAGATCATCGAGATCTCGTTGCCGCGGATCGAGCGCATCTCGTCCTCGGAGAGCTTCAACAGATCCCGCCCGTTATAGAGGATGTCGCCGCTGACGATCTTGCCGGGCGGGTCGGGAATCAGCCGCATCACCGACAGGGCGCTCACCGACTTGCCGCAGCCGGACTCACCGACCAGGCCGAGTGTCTCGCCGCGGTCGACGCTGAAGTCGATGCCGTCGACCGAGCGCGCGGTGCCGTCATCGGTGAAGAAGTGGGTGCGGAGATTTCTGACTTCGAGGAGCTTGGCCATGAGGTAAACGACGAATGACGAACGTCGAAGGACGAACGGGAGATTGAGTTCCGCGCGTGGTCAGGTGCGCATTTTCGGGTCGAACGCGTCGCGCAGACCGTCGCCGAGCATGTTGAAGCCGAAGACCGCCAGCGCGATTGCGATCGACGGGTAGATCGCGAGTCCCCAGTTCTTGCCGGCGGAGATATAGCCCTGGCCATCGCGGATCATCTGTCCCCACGACGCCTGTGGAGGCTGCACGCCGAGTCCGAGGTACGACAGCGAGGCCTCGGCGATGATCGCCGAGGCGAAGCCCGCGGTCGCGATGACGGTGATCGGACCGATGGCGTTCGGGAGCATGTGCCGGAAGATCGTGCGCACCGACCCGAAGCCGAGGGCGCGCGTGGCCTCGACGTACTCGGTCTCGCGCAGCGAGAAGAACTGGCCGCGGACGATGCGGCAGACGTCGACCCAGCTTGCGACGCCGATCGCGACGAACGACTGCCACAGTCCGTGGCCGAGCGCGAGCGAAAAGGCGATGACCAGCAGGATGAACGGAAAGCTCCAGATGACGTTCGCCATATACATGACGACGGCATCGACCCAGCCGCGATAGTAGCCTGCGAGCGCGCCGAGCGTCACGCCGATGAGAAGGGCGATGATCTCGGCGGAGAAGCCAACGAGCAGCGAGATCTGGCCGCCTTCGATGAGCCGGCTGAGCACGTCGCGACCGAACTTGTCCGCCCCCAGCAGATAGACCGGCTCCTGGTGCCATTCCGACTCGTCGGCACCGGCGAGCGCGCTGCGCGCGATCACGTTGTCGCGGCCGAGGACGTCGACGTAGCGCACGCTGTCGCCGTCGATGCGATAACGCTCGATCGGGATCATCTCCGAGCCGTAGGAGCTCGACTCGCTGCGGGCGAGCAGGACGTTGCCCTTGAAGCCGGACGGCTTCTCGACGTACTCGAGGATCTGCCGGTTCGGATCCATCGGCGCGAGTAGATCGGCAAACAGCGCGAGGAAGACGAGCAGAACGACGATGCACAGACCGACGAGCGCGCGGCGGTTGCGTTTGAGCCGACGCCAGGAATACCACCACGGCGAGCGCGGCTTCGGAGCGTCGGCGCCGTTGGTCGCCGGAAGGCTCTCGGGGCGGTCGACGAGGAGGGCATCGGTTTCGGAGCCAGCCATGAATGGGGTTCGATTCGGTAGATGATGCTTAGAGCTAGCTGAGCCTGACCTTCGGATCCAGGAGCGAGTACAGGATGTCGACCAGGAAATTGATCACGACGAACGTGATCGCGGTGAAGAGCACGACGCCCTGGATGATGGGGAAGTCGAGCTGCTGCACCGCGTTGAGCGCGAGCGAGCCGAGGCCGGGCCAGTTGAAGACCAGCTCGATGAACAGCGTGCCGGCGAGCGTCGCCGCGAGCCAGGCCGAGATGGTCGTGATGACGGGATTGAGCGCGTTGCGCAGCGCGTGTTTGAGCACCGTCGCCGAGATGGTCAGGCCCTTTGCCCGGGCGGTGCGCACGTAGTCCTGCGACAGCACATCGAGCATCGAGCTGCGAGTGATCCGGGCGATGATCGACAGCGGTCGTGCCGCCAGGCCGATCATGGGCAGGATCAGATACGACAGGTCGAGTCGTCCGCCGCGGATCATGTAGTTGACCGCCGGCAGCAGGTGCAGCCAGTAGGCGAAGATCATCTGCAGGACGATGGCGAGCACGAACGACGGCACGGAGATGCCGAGAAGGGCGGTGAGCATCGCCGCGTCATCGAACCACCGGTTGGGCTTCCAGGCCGAGACGACACCGATGGCGATGCCGAGCAGGCTCGAGAGCGTCAGCGCCGAGAGCGCGAGGATCGCGGTGGCCGGGACCTTGTCGATGATGGTTTCGACGACCGGTCGGTTGAACGCGAAGCTGCGTCCGAAGTCGCCGGTCATGGCGCGCGAGAGGAAGTCGATGTACTGCACCGGCAGCGGCTGGTCGAGCTTCCACTGGCGGCGCAGCGACTGGATCGACTGCAGGTCGGCCCGCTGGCCGGCCATCAGGCGCGCCGGATCGCCGGGCAGGATCCGAACCACGACGAAGGTCACGGTCATCACGCCAAGGATGATCAGAATCGAGTAGAGGAACTGGCGGATGATGAACGTCAGCATAGGCAGTGCGAAATGCGCTCGCGGTCGGCGGCCGGGGTTCATTTCCGAGCCGAACCGTTCATTGGAGCGTGGAAGATAGCCATTGACGTTCCGGCAATCCAAACAGACGGTGAGCGTCTATCTGCCTATCTTCACGGCTCACGTCTATCACGCCATGATCAACCCTTTGAAGGTCGCCCTCACCCGGGGGGTGCCCGAGTATCCCGACCAGAGCGTCAACCCCGGGTTCCACCCGTCCGAGCGCTTCCCGGAGTATCCATTCGACGAGCTGAGCACGGAACCGAACGATGTCTATCGTCAGGTGCGCGAGCTGTTCATGCGTCTTGGGCTCGACGCCGAACGGTTCGGCACGGCCGAATGGAATCCGCTCGGCGAGTTCGTCAAGCCCGGCGATCGAGTCGTGCTCAAGCCGAACTTCGTCCGCCACCACCATCGCCTGGGCAAGCCGCTGGAGTGCGTAATCACACACGCGTCGGTGCTGCGTCCGATCATGGACTATGTCTGGATCGCTCTGCAGGGTTCCGGCGAGATCGTCGTTGCGGATTCTCCGCAGGGCGATGCCGACTTCGAGAAGCTCATCGCACGCAACGGCGCGCGGTCGTTGTTCGAGTACTACGCCCGCCACGCGACCGCGTCGCTACTGATCGAGCTTCGTGATGTTCGGAAGGAGTGGACGGTGTACAAGCACGGCGGCGTCATCTGGGAGCGTATCAAACTCGAGGGCGATCCTCACGGTTACACGACCGTCGTCCTCGACGAGGACAGCGAGTTCGTCGGTGTCCAGAACAAGAACTACTACGGAGCCGACTACGACCGAGACCGGACGCGCCGCTTCCACAACGAGACGCAGAACCGGTACAACGTCGCCAACACGATCCTCCGAGCCGACGTCTTCATCTGCGTGCCGAAGCTCAAGGTCCATCGCAAGGTCGGCGTGACGTTGAACCTCAAGAACCTCATCGGCATCAACGGCGAGAAGAACTACCTGCCGCATTTCGTTATCGGAGCTCCGGAGCATGGAGGCGATGAGTTCTCGCGGGATACGTTCAACAACAAGATCGACCGACGGCTGAAGGACTTCCTGCTCTGGAAGCATCACGCCCTCGGCAAGTATGTCTATGTCGCGTGGCACGTGCTCGACAAGTTCCTGCTCCGGCGATTCCAGCCCGAGCAGAACTTCATCAAGGGTGACTGGTGGGGCAATGACACGACGTGGCGCTCGGCGGTGGATCTCAACAAGATCATCCTGTATTGCGACGAGCACGGTCAGATGCAGTCGACGCCGCAGAGACGGTACTTCTCGGTGATCGACGGAATCGTCGGCGGCGATGCTGAAGGACCCTTGACTCCTGATCCGGTATTCACCGGCGTCGTGATCGGAGGATTCAACCCACTCACGGTCGACGTCTTTGCGACGACGATGATGGGAATCGACTGGCGCAAGGTGAAGATGCTCGTCAGTGCGACGAGACTCCGGAAGTATGCGCTGGCGCCCGAGCCCGCCGAGCGCTATGACGTCAGCTCGAGTCTCGACCACGACTGGTCGCGTCCGCTCTTCCGATTCAATCCTCCGGCCGGCTGGGTCGGCCACGTCGAGCTCGAGGACGAGGAAGCCGACGTTGCCGAGGTACCGATGTAGGCGTGCGCGTCGTCGGCCGGGGCGCACGGGTCAGGGTTGCCTATCCCGGGCTGAATCCGAATTGATGGGCAGTTTCTGTTCGAGGAATGTCGCCTTGCCGCGTGGGGTCAACGGAATGCTCGCTACGAACTCGATGTCGAGATCGAACTGATCGCGGAGTTTTTCCAGCAGCGCGGCGCGGATCCTTTGCGTATCCATGTCTGAATAGCGTTCGTGACGGATGATACGCAAGGTGACACGGCCGGGAGTGTCCTGGTAGAATTGGAACTGCCGAACGTTGTCGAAGACATCGGAGTGCATGTTGATCGCCGTCATGGAGATCAGGTTTCCTGCCTTCGCGACAATCATCTCCTGAAGCCGGCCCTCGACGGTCTCGACGAGCAGGTAGTTGCGCCCGCATTCGCACGACCGGCGTGCGGAGCGGCGGGCGACGTCCTCGGTACGATAGCGGATGAGAGGGAATGCCCGGTTGTTGAATCCGGTCGCGACGATCTCGCCCGACTCGCCCGGGCCGGCTGCAACACCGTGCGGACCCAGTATCTCGGTGACTCCGTACTCGCTGTAGAAGTGATAGTCGGTGGAATGCTCACACTCGCCGCCGAGCGCCACGTACTCGCTCTGACCGTACCACGAGTAGGCGCGACATCCGAACGCTTCTGCGATCAACTCACGCTGCCACGCGTAGAAATTTTCGGACCCGCAGAGAACGACCCGCAAGCCGTCGAACCGGTGGCCGCCGCGCGCAAGAACGTGTTGTGCGAAGATGTGTGCGGCCGATGGATAGGCCATGATCGCGGCCGGCCGGAACTCGTCGATGACGTCGAGGTAGTGATCGAGATTCTCGGGCGTCATGTCGTACGACGAGAATCGGATCTGTCGGCCCGGGAGCGTCTCGTACAGCCGCCCATCGCGTACCGGCACTCCGCGTAGCGCAACCGAGCGATCCGCGTCGAGCTCGAATCCAACCCATCCGAACTGGCGTCGCATGAACGCTCGTTCGAGGGGCACAGTGCGATCAGCCTCCCAGTAGAGTCCCACCGGTCGGCCAGTCGATCCCCCTGTCGTGTGATATTGGAATTTCGAGCGCGGCAGATTCGTGACACGGATGTCCTCAGCGTGCTCACGAAGATCCTCCTTGCCTACGGTCGGGAAGCGCGCGAGATCGCTCAGGCATCGGAGGTCGTCCGGGTGCACGCCGTGAGCATCGAAGCGCGTTCGATAGAATGGTGAGTGCGCGTAGGCGTGACGCACCAGCTCCTGGACACGAGCGAGCTGCCACGTCTCGTGCTGATCGGAGGTCCACCACTGCGAGGCGTCAAGAAATCGCACCGCCTCGCCATAGTGCTTCCCATATCGAATCGACGGCGGCAACGACCGGTAGACCCGCTCACCGAGTCGCCTGACGACCGGCGGTACGAGTCTCTCTACCGATAGTAGTATCTCTCTCAGCATTGAGTCGTGTCCTACGGATACAACCGGTACTCCCGCCACGTATCGCCGTCGCTCGTTTCGAAGACCTGCCGGTCGTGCAGCCGATGCTCGCCCGAGGTCCAGAACTCGATGCGACGGGGTAGGAGCCGATAACCCGACCAGTGCGCTGGCCGTGGCACGTCGTGGCCGTCGTAGCGACGCTCCATCTCCGCCACCCTCGCGACGAGCTCGTCGCGGCTGGCGAGCTCGCGGCTCTGGAGCGATGCCCATGCGCCGATCTGACTGGCGCGCGCGCGCGAGGCGAAGTACGCGTCGGCCTCCGTGTCGCTCACCGGCTCGACCGCACCCTCGATACGGATCTGCCGGCCGAGCTGGGGCCAGAAGAAGCACAGGGCGGCATGCGGATTGGCGGTCAGCTCGTGGGCCTTTCGGCTGCGCAGATTGGTGTAAAAGACGAACCCGCGGCTGTCGGCGCCCTTGAGCAGCACCATGCGCGCGGATGGGCGCCCCTCGGCGTCGGCGGTCGCCAGACATACGGCGTTCGGCTCGGCCAGGTCGAGCGTCATCGCCTCGGCGTAGATCGTCGCGAAGAGATCGAGGGGATTCGTCGGCTCGGCCATCCTTGGGTAATCTCGGGATTGCGCCCCACGGGGAGGCAATTTCGATATGTTTGCGCGCGTTCGGTCCGATTCCTGCAACGCCGGTTCTTGTCGCCGGCCGATGCAACCGAACCGGCCTGCTCCTGTCACAACCGTATTCGTACCCGGTCGCACATTCTCGTCAACCCATACCTGCACGCGATGAAACGTTCAACCACACGCGCACTGATCGCACTCGCGCTGATCGCGTCCACCGTCGGCGGCTATGGCTGCGCGGCGCTGTCGCAGATCGGCAATCTCCGCAATCTCCAGTTCCAGCTCGGCGCCGTCCAGGGCTTCAGGCTCAACGGCGTCGACATCAGCCGCATCAGCCAGCCGAGCGACGTGTCGCCGATGGACATGGTCCGCCTCGGTCAGGCGATCGCGACGAAGACGATGCCGGTCGAGTTCACGCTCAACGTCAACGCACGCAACCCGAACACGCCGACCGCCGGTGCGCAGCCCACGCCGCTGTACCTCAGCCGGCTCGACTGGCGCCTGAAGATCGACGGCCGCGAGACGATCGCCGGCGTCGTCAACCGCCAGCTCGAGATCCCGGCCGGCGGTCAGACGACCGTGATCCCGCTGACGATGCAGCTCGACCTCTACAAGTTCTTCGCCGATCGCGGTCTCAACGACATGATCAACCTGGCGACGGCCATCGGCGGCGCGCGAGGTTCGAGCTCGCGCCTCGAGCTCCTGGCGAAGGTCCAGGTCACGATCCCGGGCATCCCGACACCGATCAACTACCCGGGCGAGATCTCGATCGTCGATCGGCAGTTCAGCAACTGATCAACGGACCGGAACGGTCGATGGGCCCGGGCGGCATTGCCGCCCGGGCCGCGTCGTTTCACTACCGCGCGCCCTTCGGTTTCGCCACCGCGAGCAGCGAGATGCCGAACGGGAGATTCATGTTCGGCACGATGCTCTTCTCGGCTGCGAAGATCGCCCTGAGCATGGTGTTCATCGCGGGTGATGGCATGTCGAGCTTCGTCGAATCGATCGTCGCCGACTTGTCGCGGTCGATCAGCTTCTTCGCCGCGCCGATGGGGAACAGGAACGTGTTGTAGAACGTGAACTTCACCGGCTCCAGGCCCGCGCGGTCGAGCACCTCGCGGAGCTGCCGCGCGCTGTAGCGTCGCTTGTGGTGGTGCAGCACGTCGTGCGCGCTCCACATCCACATGTACGCCGGGACGGTGATGATCACTCGGCCGTCGGGCGAGACGATCTCGCGAGCGCGCGTGAGGACCGAGAGGTCGTCGTCGATGTGCTCGATGACGTCGAGCAGGAGGGCGGCGCGCACGTTGTACCGCTCGGCCGGGAACTCCTCGGCCGACATCTGAAAGACGTCGGTCAGTCCCCGCTTCTTCGAGTACTCGACCGCCAGCGGCGACATGTCGATGCCGACGACGCGGTACTTCTCCGAGAGCGCTTTGAGGATCGCACCGGTCCCGCATCCGATGTCGAGGATCGTGTCCCCCGGTCGCAGGTTCGCGTACTTCTCGATGATCCGTCGCACGATGATCGATCGCGCGGCGAACCACCAGTGCTTCTCCTCCTGCTCGTAGTGAAGATGATAGACTGATTCGTCCATCGGGGACCACGGAATTGTGATGGAAAAAAAGGCGGGGAGTGGCACGTGCTCACTCCCCGCTTCGATCGTCATTGCCGGACCGGGCCGGGACCGTCAGGGCCTTACATCTGCGAGCGGTAGTCCTCGATCTGCGCCTGCTCGCGCGCGCGGCGCAGCCAGTCCTGGAACAGCGACTGCCGGCGCTGGGTCAGCAGCTGCTGCATGAACGTCTGGCGCTCGGCGGCGAACTCCTGGTCGGTCGGCTGCACGCGGCGGTCGACCCGCGCGATGTAGTAGCCGCGCTCACCCTTGAGCACACCGGAGGTCTGATTGTTCTGCAGGTCGAAGGCGCCGGAGGTCAGCGCGAAGTCGAAGCCCACGCCCGGGAACGGCGAGGTCCGCACGACGTCGGTGAACGGCGTGACTTCGACCGCGGGCTCGATCGTCTTGAGCTTCGAGAGGCTGTCGCCCGCCGCCAGTGCGGCGCGCATCTTGTCGGCGCGCGCCTTGAGCAGCGCGAGCTTCTTCTGCGTGCGGAGCTTCTCGATGATGCCCGCCTTCGCATCGGCGAACTCCATCGCGCCGGCATTGCGCACCTTCGAGATCTGCGCGACGACGACCGAGCCGTCGCCCATCTCGATGAGCTCGCTGACGTCGCCGATCGTGCCGCCGTAGGCGAAGTACGTCAGCTTGAGCGTGCCGGCAGCCGGCTCGTTGCGGTTGATCGGACCCGACTCGTAGACCTGCATCGACTGCTTGGCCGCGAGCGAATCGATCGAGCCGCCCGCCGCGAGTGTCTTCTGGAAGTCCGCCGCGCGACGGCGCAGAAGGTTGCGCGTCGTGTTCGAGACCCGGACGTCGAACTTGAGATCGCGGATCTTGTAGCTGCGCGTCGTCTTCTCGTTGACCTTGATGATGTGATAGCCGTAGTCGGTCTTGATCGGACCGACGATGCTGCCCGGCGCCGCGGCGAAGGCTGCGTCCTCGAACGGCTTGACCATCATGCCGCGCTTGAAGTATCCGACATCGCCGCCACGCGCGGCCGAGCCCGGATCGGCGCTGAGCTGCGGCGCAAGCACCTCGAAGCTCTCACCGCCCTTGACACGCGCCAGCGCCTTGTTCGCCTCGGCGCGGACCGAGTCGTCGTTGGTCGCGCTGCGGAAGAGGATGTGCTGCGCCTTGACGTAGGATTCGCCGGAATCACGCACGTCGGCAACGTTGATCAGGTACGTGCCGTCGGTCATGCGGACCGGTCCGATCACGTCGCCGCTCTTGGAGCCCTGGAGCGCGTTCTGCAGCTCCGGCGTGAGCTCCTGCAGCGGAACGTAGTTCGAGCCGTTGTAGCGGCCGGCGCCGTACTGGTCGACGTAGCTCGCGAAGATCGAGTCCTTCGCTCGCGGGTCGGGAGTGCGGCCGAGCGCGGTCATCACGTTGTCGAGCTTGCGCTTGACCGCGCCGGAATCGCTGGCCGACGGATCGAGCGGGAACATCACGTAACGAACCTCGCGCGATGCCTTCTGATAGAAGTCGCCCTTGTGCTCGTTGTAGTACTTCTGCGCCTCCTCGTCGGTGACTTTCGCCTGCTCGTCGGGAATGACCGTGACCGGCAGAAGGGCGTAGCTGCCCGAGATCTTCGTGCGCTGCTCGGTGAACGCCGAGCGCAAGTCCGGCAGCGACGGAATCGCCGATGCGGTCACCGCGCTCTCGACGGCCTGACGCAGCAGGTCGCGACGAATCTCCTCCTCGAGCTGCTTGATCTGGGTCTTCGTCTTGGCGATGTCCTCGGGCTGTGCCTGGCGCCGCGTCATGAAGCCGTCGATGTCGGTCATGAACTCGCGGTAGATCGCCGTCTGGAAGACGCCGGCGGAATCGGAGAACTGCTGCTTGATGAAGTCCGGCGGGTTGTACAGCAGGACCTCGGCGAGCTGCTCGTCGGTCACCGAGATGCCGAGACGCTCGGCCTCCTGACGGATCAGAGCCTCACCGACCATCTGCTCCCAGACTGCGTCGCGGATCTGCTGATCGTTGATCTCGGCATCGGGATTCTGCTGGCGCTGCATCGCGATCACCGCCTCGACGCGGGATTCGAACTCGGCCTGGCTGATCTCCTGACCGTTGACCACGCCCATCGCGGTCGATCCGGCCGGCTGCACCGAGCCCTGACCTCGCCGTGCATCGCCCCACTCGAAGACGATGAGCGCCACGAACATGATGGCGAGGAAAATGATGACTGCCGGCATGTTCTGCCGGAGTTTCTGCATGAATCCCATAAATGCGGTTCGACTTGGTAGGAACTGAAGAGAAGCGACCAATATAACGGCGGCAGGGGGGATTATCCAATGGCGGAGGCCGCGCGGTCGCATCCCTGGCTCCGCCGAGGCCCGCGGGCACCGGGCCGCTAGCGCTTCAGGGTGAACGAGAACGTGCTGCCGACGCCGGGCGTCGAGGCGACCTGGACGACCGATCGGTGCGCCTCGATGATGTGCTTGACGATGGCCAGGCCCAGCCCGCTGCCGCCGACCGCGCGCGAGCGGTTCTTGTCGACGCGGTAGAACCGCTCGAAGATCCGCGCCTGGTCCTCCGCCGGGATTCCGATCCCCGTATCGCGCACGCGCACCAGCAGCTCGCTCTCGCGAAACTCGAGCTCGACCGTCACGGCGCCGTCGGGTCGGTTGTACTTGATGGCGTTCTCGACGAGGTTGACCACCGCCTGCTTCAGACGATCCCGGTCGCCGTACGCGCCGTGATCGCGATCGTCGGCGGTGATCCTCAGCTCGAGCGTGACCCCGGCCATCTCCGCGGTCGGCTGCAGCTCGTCGAGGATCGCGCGGAAGAACTCGACGGCGTCGAAGTATCGGAAGCTCATCTTCATCTCGCCGGACTCGATCCGCGAGATCTCGATGAGGTCCGTCAGCAGGCCGTGCAGGCGGAGGACGTTGAGGTGGGCCTTGCGCAGGAAGTCGTCGCGGACGACGGGATCGTCGACGGCGCCGTCGATGAGCGTCTCGAGGTACCCCTGCACCGAGAAGATCGGCGTGCGCAGCTCGTGCGAGACGTTGCCGAGAAACTCGCTGCGCACGCGCTCGAGCCGCTTGAGATCGGCGATGTCGCGCTGCGCTCGGATCGCAAGCGCGTCGATCGCCTCACCGAGGAGCCTGAGCTCCCGGAGCCGAACCTGGTCGACCGGAACGGTGCGCTCGAAGTGTCCGGCGGCGAGATCGCGCGCCGCGGCGGTCAGGATGCGCACCGACTCGGCGTCGCGAGCAGCGAGCGAACGCGCGCGCGCGAGCACCGCCAGCGTCACGACGATCATTGATCCGGCAAGCGCCCAGAGCTCCGCAGACGCGGCGATCACGCCCGTCGCGCGCAGCAGCAGCACCAGACCGATCGACACGGCGAGCCCACCGAGCCAGAGTCCCGCCGAGAGTCGCACGCGCTGCTGCAGATCGCCGTTCATGGCGTGCAAGGTACGCCGTGGAGCATGCGCGCCATCACTCACTCGCGGAATCGATAGCCGACCCCCTTGACCGTCTCGATCGACGCCGAGTGCGCACCGAGCTTCTCGCGCACCTTCGAGATGTGCACGTCGACGGTGCGGTCGAGCACGTAGATGTTCTCGCCCCAGATCCTGTTCAGCAGCGCCTCGCGCGAGAAGACCTTGCCGGGATTCGAGACGAGAAAGGCCAGCAGCTCGAACTCCTTCTTGGGGAAGAAGATCTCCTGCCCGTCGACCTTCACGGTGTAGTTCTGCCGGTTTATCTCGAGGTCGCCGACGCGCAGCACCTCGGGCATGACGAGCGTCTCGGTCCGTACCGCCTCGGCGCTGCGGCGCAGGATCGAGCGCACGCGCGCGACGAACACGCGCGGCGAGATCGGTTTCTCGATGTAGTCGTCGGCGCCGAGCTCGAGGCCGAGCACCTGGTCGAACTCCCCGGCGCGCGCGGTCAGGAACATGATCGGCGTCGAGGCATGACGCGGCGTCGCGCGCAGCCTCCGGCAGACCTCGAAGCCGTCGACTCCGGGCATCATCACGTCGAGCACGACGAGGTCGACAGGCGCCTCGGCCGCGGTCAGGGCCTCGGCGCCGTCATGGGCGGTCAGCACGTCGTAGCCTTCCTTCTCGAGATTGTAGCGCAGCAGCGCCACGATATCCTCCTCGTCATCGACAACCAGAACGGTCTTCGCCATGCGGAATGGGCTCGTTGTGGGAAAGCGCGTTGAGAGACAGGCAAAGGTACCTGCCGGAGGCGGCGCCGTTCAAGGGCGCGCGGGTCGCTCGGGCGTTACGATTCGGTAACCCCGGTCGGCCCGCGGGCAGGGGAGGGCCGCTACAAAGTGTCGCGCGAGGGATTTAAGATTTGTCCGTTAGAGCGGGTGGCGCGTAACTTTGGCGGCTAAACAGGTTCCCGGCTCGCCGAATGCGCGGCCCGCGTTGCGGCCGGCGGTCAGGACGACGTTCTTTGTGCTCGATCGGCGCCCCCGGTGCCAGCCCCATGACGACAAGCAGACCGAAGCAGTCGACGATGCAGCAGCTCGGGCCCTACATGGGGCTCGGCTTCCAGCTTGCCGCAGCGATGGTGGTCTTCGGCGCGATCGGATGGTGGCTCGACGAGCGGTGGGGAACGACGCCGTGGCTGCTCGTCGTCGGCGTCCTGCTCGGCGCCGTCGGCGGGATGATCAGCATCATCCGTACGAGCATCCGCTCGGCCCGGACATCGAGCGGCGACGCGAAACGCTCGCCGGACTAACATCGGTACTGAATGCGCTTTCGTTTCCTCAGATCGGTGCTCGTGCTGACCGTCGTCGTCGCCGGAGCAATGGCCTATCCGACCATCGCCTGGGCCACGCCGGAGGTCGTCGATTCGATCGTCGCCTCGGCGATCATCGCGATCGTCAACGTGACGATCGGGCTCGTGGCCCTCGAATGGGCTATCGACAAGGCGAACGCTCCGTTCATGTACGTGGTCTTCGGGGGAATGGGCGTGCGCATGGGGCTGATCCTCGTCGCCCTGACCGTGCTGCTTCTCAACGGATACCACGCCCTGTCGCTTGCACTGTCGCTGATGGGCTTCTACGTCGTTTACACGATCGCCGAGATCGTCTACGTCCTGCGCGAGCTCGACAAGCGTCCCTCGCGCCGCAGCTCGCCCCGCAGGTCGGTCGATTCCCTCTCTCCTCGCACCATAGCAGTCAACCAGTACTACCGTCGATGAAAGATCCGAACGATCAGCTGCTTGCCCAGGCCGACACGAAGGTCGATACGACCACGGGCACACCGTCGACCGGAGCCCAAGGCAACGACGGTGCGAAGCAGGAGGGGAGCGTCTTCACGACGCTGCTGAAGACGCTCGGCGATCACCGCGAGCTGCACTTCGGCGGCGCGCACATCCCGCTGCCGATCCTGCTGTTCGACAACGGCGTGCACTTCTACCCGAGCCTGCACTCGATGAAGGAGGCGGGTCTGTACACGACCGACAAGGACGACCATCACATCTACCGCGCGGGAACCGAGCAGGCCCCGTCGCTCGACATGTCGGTGACCAGCCTGGTCGCGTTCCAGTGGATCTCGATGCTGATCCTGATGCTCGTCTTCATCCCGATGGCGAAGAAGTACAGGCGTGCCGGCATCCGTCCGCTCAAGGGCTTCCATAACGCCGTCGAGGCCGTCGTCGTCTACGTCCGCGACCAGATCGTCCTGCCGAATGCTGGCAGCGAGGGTCGCAAGCTGATGCCGATCTTCCTGACGTTCTTCTTCTTCATCCTGACGATGAACCTCATCGGCCTGGTTCCGATGGGCCACTCGGCGACCGGAAGTCTCAACGTCACCGCCGGGCTCGCGATCATCGCCTTCTTCGTGATCCAGATCGCCGCGATCGCCAAGAACGGCATCGGCGCCTGGCTGTATCACCTGACCGGCGGCGTGCCGACGTGGCTGTGGCCGATCATGGTGCCGGTCGAGGTGCTCGGCCTGTTCACCAAGCCCTTCGCCCTGGCGGTTCGACTCTTCGCGAACATGACCGCGGGTCACGTGATCCTGCTTTCGCTGATCGGCTTGACGTTCGTCGCCGGCGCGTTCATCCCCGTGATGATCGGCTTCTCGCTCTTCATCAACGTCCTCGAGCTCCTGGTGGCCTTCATCCAGGCCTACATCTTCACGATGCTGACCTCGGTGTTCGTCGGAATCGCGACGGCCGGGCACGACGACCACGGCCACGACGAAGCGCACGCCGCGGCGCACTGATCGGGCGCGGCCGATGGGATGCCGAAACCCACTGGAAAACTTTTGTAGGACCGCACGGCCTCGATTCTCCGTAGTTTCGCGAGTCTCACACCGATGCTCGGTCCTCTTCCGACGCAAGCAATACTGACGCAATAGCTCAATTCAATTCTCTCAACCATCCATTAGGAGCTCTTCAATGGACGCAACCGTATTCGCCTACCTCGCCGCTGGTTTTGGTGCCGCTATCACCGTGTTCGGAGCCGCTTCGGGCATCGGCCGTCTCGCGGGCGCAGCCCTCGAGGCCAGTGGACGCCAGCCGGAGGCCACCGGCGACGTGCGTACGACGATGATCATCGCGGCCGCTCTCATCGAGGGCGTCGCGCTGTTCGCGCTCGTCATCTGCATCCTCCTGGCGACGAAGTAAGCGCGTCCGTCAATGCTCCGCGTGCCGGAGCGCCCGATCAGACGATCGCGCGCTCCGGCCGGGATGCAACCCACCGGACGACGCCGCGTCGCGCGGCAGGCTCCGGCCAGTCTCCATCGATCAGTCGACCATACACGCCGGGAGATTCATGGACGTACTCGATATCCAGTTTGGCCCGATCATCTGGACGATCATCAACTTTCTGATCCTGCTGATCCTCCTGCGGGCGGTCGCATGGAAGCCGATCCTGCGCGCGCTCGAGTCGCGTGAGTCGGCGATCAGCGATGCGCTCGACCGTGCCGAGCACGCCCGTGCCGACGCCGAGCGCATTCTCGGCGAAAACCAGAAGGCACTCAAGCGTGCTGACGAGGAGGCGCAGAAGGTGCTGCGTGAGGGACGCGAGCTCGCAGAGCGCATGCAGGCCGAGGCCTCGCAGCGCGCGCAGCTCGAGACCCGCCGCATGCTCGAGCAGGCCAACGCCGAGATCGAGCGCAACAAGCAGCAGGCGCTGACCGAGCTCCGGGCCGAGGTCGCCAATCTCGCGGTCGATGCCGCCGAGCGAATCCTCAACGAGTCGCTCGACGGCGACCGTCACCGGCGGATCGTCGACCAGTACCTGAGCCAGACCACCGTCGCGTCGTAGCGAACCAACGCCTCTTCAGATCATGATCAAATCGAGAGTTGCCGAGCGCTACGCCAAGTCCCTGCTCGAGATGGCGACCGAGGACAACATCGTCGCCGAGGTCGAGGGGGATTTCCACACCGTCCGCGAGGCGATCGCCGGCTCGCGCGACCTCAGGAACTTCCTGGCGACGCCGATCATCGACGATCACCGCAAGGAGTCGATCCTGACGGAGATCTTCGCGACGCGCGTCTCGCCGCTGGTCGGCCGGTTCATCTCGCTGATGGCGCGCAAGGGAAGGGCCTCGCAGCTTCCGGACATCGTCGAGGCGTTCGAGGATCTTCTCGATCGCGTGCGCCAGATCACGCCGGCCGAGATCACGACCGCGGTCGTGCTCGATCCCGAGCAGCGGGCTCGTCTCGAGGCGCATCTGACGACGATGAGCGGCGGATCGCTGCGTCCGGTCTACCGGGTCGATCCCGAGCTCATCGGCGGCTTCCGCGCACGCTTCCAGGACCGCATGGTCGACGCCTCGGTGCGCCATCAGCTCGAGCGCCTGCGCGAGAGCCTGATCAGCGGCCGCAACTAGTACGGCTCCCGCGCGGCCCCGACTGCGCCGACGATCGAGGATCGAGCAACCGAAGAATTTTCATACCGAGTAGCATACAATGGTTGAAGTACGTCCAGATGAGGTCACTGCGATCCTCCGCAAGCAGCTGACCGGGTTCAGCAGCGAGGTCGACGTCTACGACGTCGGGACCGTGCTCGAGGTCGGCGCGGGCGTCGCCCGTGTCTACGGCCTGTCGAACTGCCTCGCCTCGGAGCTCGTCGAGTTCCCGAACGGCGTCGTCGGCATGGCGCTCAACCTCGAGGAGGACAACGTCGGCGTCATTCTCTTCGGCGATGACAAGCTCATCAAGGAGGGAGACACGGTCAAGCGCACGGGCAAGGTCGCCTCTGTGCCGGTGGGCGAGGCGCTTCTCGGGCGCGTCGTCAATCCGCTCGGCGTGCCGATCGACGGCAAGGGCCCGATCAATACGACCGAGACGCTCGAGATCGAGCGCAAGGCCACGGGCGTCATCACGCGCTATCCGGTGACCGAGCCGCTGCAGACGGGCATCAAGGCGATCGACGCGATGATCCCGATCGGACGCGGCCAGCGCGAGCTCATCATCGGCGACCGCCAGACCGGCAAGACTGCCGTGGCGATCGACACGTTCATCAACCAGAAGTACACGCACACGCCGGAGGCACGCGCGCTGGGCATCGACCCGGTGTACTGCATCTACGTGTCGATCGGACAGAAGGCCTCGACCGTCGCCAACGTCGTGCAGACGCTGAAGGACAACGGCGCCATGGACTACACGACCGTCGTCGTCGCGGGCGCGTCGGATCCGGCTCCGCTGCAGTTCATCGCACCGTACTCGGGCGCGTCGATGGGCGAGTACTATCGTGACTCGGGCCGTCATGCGCTCGTCGTCTACGACGATCTGTCGAAGCAGGCGATCGCCTACCGCCAGCTCTCGCTGCTGCTGCGTCGTCCGCCGGGCCGCGAAGCGTTCCCGGGAGACGTGTTCTATCTGCACTCGCGCCTGCTCGAGCGCGCGGCGAAGCTCGACAAGGAGTACGGCGGCGGCTCGCTGACCGCACTTCCGGTGATCGAGACGCAGGAGTCCGACGTGTCGGCGTACATCCCGACGAACGTGATCTCGATCACCGACGGACAGATCTACCTGATGCCGGGCCTGTTCAACGCGGGCGTCCGTCCGGCGGTCAACGTCGGCATCTCGGTCTCGCGCGTCGGCGGCAACGCCCAGATCAAGGCGATGAAGAAGATCTCCGGTACGCTCAAGCTCGACCTTGCGCAGTACCGCGAGCTCGAGGCCTTCGCGAAGTTCGGCTCCGACCTCGATCGTTCGACCCAGCAGCTGCTGCGTCGCGGCGCGCGACTGGTCGAGCTGCTGAAGCAGCCGCAGTACCGTCCGATGCCGGTCGAAGACCAGGTCGCGGTCATCTACGCGGGCACGAAGGGTCATCTCGATCCGCTGCCGCTCGAGGACGTGCGCCGCTTCGAGTCCGAGCTGCTCGAGTTCCTGCGGATGCGTCATCAGGATCTGCTGCCGTCGCTGGCGGCGAAGAAGGAGCTGACCGCGGAGATCACCGAAGAGCTCGATCGCGCGCTCGCCGATTTCTCGCGCTCGTTCCAGAAGACCGAGGCCGTCGTCCCGGCGTAAGGCCGGCCGTCGCACTGTTCGTCAACCGGCTTTCGTTCACCGAATCAGCGACCCATGGCCAAGTTTCGCGAGCTTCGTGCTCGTATCTCAGGCGTCGAGAACACGGCGAAGATCACCTCGGCAATGAAGATGGTCGCGGCCGCGAAGCTGCGGCGCGCGCAGGATGCGATCATCGCGGCACGTCCGTACGGACGCAAGCTCCAGGAGCTGCTGCAGTTTCTGGCGTCGACCGAGGAGGGCGCGACGCTCAGCCCGCTCTTCGCCGAGCGTGACGTCGAGCGCGTCGCCGTCGTCGTCATCGCGGCCGATCGCGGTCTGTGCGGTGCGTTCAACACGAACGTCATCCGCGCGGCCACGACGCTGATCGATCAGGAGTATGCCGCGCATCGCGCGAGCGGCCGTCTCGACCTGATCACCGTCGGCAAACGCGCCGTCGACTTCTTTGCCAAGCGGACCTACAACGTCATCGCGTCGTATCCGGGGATCTTCGGGCACCTCGAGTTCAGCCTCGCGCGCTCGATCGTCGCGGACCTGACCGACTCGTTTCTGCAGGGCCGCGTCGATCGCGTGGTCATCGTCTACACCGAGTTCCGCTCGGCGATCAAACAGACGGTGATCACCTCGCAGTTCCTGCCGATCCCGAAGCTCGAGGGGTCGCAGATGCCGGCCGCGCCGATCGAGTACATCTTCGAGCCGTCGCGAGCCGAGCTGCTCACGTCGCTGCTGCCGAAGTACCTCAACACGCGCTTCTGGAACATGCTCCTCGACTCCAACGCCGCCGAACAGGGGGCGCGGATGACCGCGATGGAGAACGCGACGAAGAACGCCCGCGACCTCGTACGCACGCTTCGGTTGAGCTACAACAAGGCGCGCCAGGCCTCGATCACGACCGAGATCCTCGAGATCGTCTCGGGCGCCGAAGCCCTTCGCGAGGGATAGGCGAAAGCCTCCGATCATGGAAACGGGGTACCGGCGATGTCGGACCCCGTTTCGTGTTTTCATTCTGACCTCGAGACGCCGTGTTCCGATCTCCACTGACTCCGATCTTCCTCGTCGTCGCGGTCGACGTGTTCGGGATGACGCTGATGATCCCGCTGCTGCCGTTCTACGCGCAGCACTTCGGCGCGTCTCCGCTGATCGTCGGAGTGCTGCTGGCGAGCTTCGCGGCGAGCCAGCTGCTGTCGGGTCCGATCCTCGGCAGGATCTCCGACACGGCGGGCCGTCGGCCGACGCTCATCATCAGCCAGATCGGAACGTGCATCGGCTTCCTCGTCCTCGCGTTCGCGGGCTCGCTCTGGATGGTGTTCCTCGGACGAATCATCGACGGACTCACCGCCGGCAATCTCACCATCGCCCAGGCCTACATCAGTGACGTGACGAAGCCGGAGGAGCGCACGCGCGCCTTCGGGCTCATCGGCATCGCCTTCGGCATGGGCTTCCTGCTTGGACCGGCGATCTCTGGATACCTCTCGCAGTTCGGACTGCAGTGGCCGGCGTTCGCCGCGGCGGGACTCTCGTTCCTGTCGATCCTCGCCTCGACGTTTCTGCTGCCGCGGGTGCCGCGTCGCGAGCCGCCCGCCGGCGTGCAGGGCGGGCGGATGGAGACGATCACGCGCTACTTCGCCCGCCCGCTGCCGCGTCGGCGCCTGCTCGAGTTCTTCGCGTTCGTGCTCTCGTTCTCGATGCTCATCGGCGGCACCGCGCTGTTCCTCGGCCATCGCATGGGCTTCAACGCTGAGCAGACCGGATACATGTTCGGATTCTCCGGGCTGATCGGCGCGATCATCCAGGGCGGACTGCTCGGGCGGCTCGTCAAGCGCTACGGCGAGGAGAAGCTCGCCATCGTCGGCTTCGTCGCGATGGCCCTCGGACTCGGCCTGCTCGGAACCGTCTACGAGCTCTGGTGGCTCCTCGTGCTCGTCGGTGTCGGCGCGTTCGGCTCGTCGGTCGTGCGGCCGGCGCTGACCACGCTGCTGACGCACAGCGTCGGTCCGCACGAACAGGGCGCGGTCCTCGGCGTCAGCCAGTCGCTCTCGAGCATCGCCGCGATCATCGGCCCGATCGTCGCCGGCTGGCTCATCGATCACGAGCTGCTCGGCACATGGGGACTCGTCGGCGGCGCGGTCGCACTCGTCGGCGCGGTCTTGCTCACGCGCGAGACTCGCGAGGAGCCGGCGGTGTAGGTCCGACGGTGTAGATCCGACGGTGTCGATCTGACGCTGTCGACGCGACGGCGTCGGTCGACGGGAGGGCGTGGTTCGGCGCCGTGCCGTGACGTTCATGCCTGACATGGTCGAGCCAGGCTCGTCGACGAATCCCTGTCGTCGACGAGCCTGGCTCGTGGTTTCAATGCGGCGCTACGACCCGTGGCCGCCGCGCTCGCCCTGGTTCTCGCCGGACTGCCCGCTTGACGCCGCCCTGTCGTTCAGCATCGCGCCACCCTCGATGCCGCTCCCCGAGCCGTGACTTCCCGACTCGCCGCCCTGCGGACGCCCGTCGCTCTCGGTGTGCTCATCGTCACGGATCTCCGACCCCATCTTCCCGCGCGGCTCGACGCCGCCCGTCGCGTTGCCCGGCGCGTTGCCGGTGCCCGCGCTGCGCTCGTGCGTATTGCGCTCCTCGGCGCCCTCGTCCAATCGGCTGCTCCTGGTGCTCATGTCTGGTTCCTCGCGGTGGTGATACCGTCGTTCGTACCGTCGACAGGCATCCTCAATTGTCGTGCCCCTCGACCTGTCCCGAATGCGTCTGCGAGGCCGGTTCCGTCGCACTTGGCAACAGCGAGATGATCCGTTTCATCCGTACCTTTGAATTCTCGATGATCGGTCATCAGGGGAAACGAACTGCAGGGAGAACGACGATGGAGCTGGCAGAGCGAATCGGCAACGACATGAAGGAGGCGATGCGGTCCGGAGAGAAGCTTCGCCTCGAGACCATTCGCTCGCTGCGGGCGGCGATTCTGGAGCTCGAGAAGAGCGGAAAGGGCGCGACGACCGACGAGGACGAGCTCAAGGCGGTCATGAACCAGGCGAAGCGTCGCAAGGACGCCGCCGAGCAGTTCCGCGCGGCCGGACGCATCGATCTCGCCGAGAAGGAGGAAGCGGAGCTCGTCATCATCGAGGAGTATCTGCCGAAGCAGCTCAGCGACGGCGAGATCCGCGCGGAGGTGGACCGGATCGTCGCCGAGACCGGCGCGAGCGGTCCGGGCGACTTCAAGACGGTGATGCCGAAGGCGATGGCCGCGATGCGGGGACGTGCCGACGGCAACCGGGTTCAGGCAGCCGTCCGCGCTGCATTGGAGGGAAGCGCGGGATGACGCGAGACGATCTGTTCCGCTCGAGTCTCGATCAGCTCGAGTTCTACCGCGTCCTGGAGCACGTCGCGTCGTTCGCCGCGTCGTCGCTCGGCGTCGAGCACATCGCCGAGATGATGCCGATGAGCGACGAGGAGGCCATTCGCAACGAGATCGGGATGGTCGACGAGGTGCGCACGATCGTGCGCCGGGCCGAGTCGGTACCGCTCGACGGCATCCACGACATCCGCGAGGCGCTGTCGTTCTCGAAGGTCGCCGGCGCGGTGCTCAGCGGCGAGAACTTCCTGCACATTCTCTCGACGATCCAGGGCGCGCGCAAACTGCGCGAGTACTTCGGAGGCCGCCGCGATTCATCGCCGCTGCTGCACGAGCTCACCGCCGACATTCATCAGAACAGAATTCTCGAGCGCCACATCGCCGACGCGATCGACGACGCCGGCTCCGTGCGCGACAACGCCTCGCGCGAGCTCTTCCGCATCCGTCGCGAGATCATCGACCGCTCGGCCGCACTGCGCCAGCGCCTGCAGAGCATCCTGCGCCGGGTCGCCGAGGACGAGCTCGTGACTGAGGAGTACGTCACGCTGCGCGAGGGAAGGCTCGTGCTGCCGGTGCGCACCGAGTACAAGCGGCGCATTCCCGGCATCATTCACGGAGAATCGCAGTCGGGCTCGACGGTCTTCCTGGAGCCCGCCGAGATCTTCGACATGAACAACGAGATCTCCGAGCTCACGTTCGCCGAGCGTCGCGAGGTCGAGAGGATTCTGCGCACGCTCACCGAGGAGCTCGCCAGCGAGGCCGACCAGTACCAGCTCGCGATGTGGAAGCTGCAGCTCGCCGACTCGGTCACAGCACGCGCGCGCTACGCCGAGCGATTCGACTGCGCGGTGCCGGTCGTCACCGACGACGAGGTGATCCGCCTGCGCGACGCCCGCCATCCGATCCTGCTGACGCGGCTCGAGACGGTCGTGCCGATGTCGATCGAGCTCGACCGCACGCAGCGCTGCGTCGTCATCAGCGGTCCGAACGCCGGCGGCAAGACCGTGGCGATGAAGACGCTCGGCCTCGTGACGATGATGGCGCTCTGCGGCATGCATCCACCGGCGCTCGAGTGCACGGTGCATCCGTGCGCGGTGTTCACCGACATCGGTGACCAGCAGTCGGTCGAGAACGACCTGTCGACGTTCAGCTCGCACATGACGCGCATCGGGCAGATCGTCGCGAGCGTCATGATCGGCGACATCGTGCTGCTCGACGAGATCGGAACCGGCACCGATCCCGACGAGGGCGGCGCGATCGCCGCGGCGATCCTCGAGCACCTGCTGGCGCGCCGCGCGTTCATCCTGGCGACGACCCATCACAGCTACCTGAAGATCTTCGCCTACGAGACCGACGCGGTCGTCAACGCGGGCATGGAGTTCAACCAGAAGACGATCACGCCGACCTACCGGCTGATCGTCGGCATGCCGGGCAACAGCTACGCGTTCGAGCTGCTCGAGCGCTTCAACTTCGACGAGAAGATCCTCGCCGGCGCGCGCTCGAAGCTCGGCGAGGAGCGCAACCGGATGACCGAGATCATCGGTCAGCTCGAAGAGACGCTCGCCGAGAGCAGGACGCTGCGCGACGAGCACCTTCGCCAGCGCGACGAGGCCGAGTCGCTCCGCCAGCGCCTCGAGAGCGAGCAGCGCGAGTACAGCCAGCGCCGACAGACGATCATCAACGATGCCCGCGAGGAAGCTCGCGCGACGCTCGCGAAGGCGAACAGCCTGATCGAAAACACGATCCGCGAGATACGCGCCGGAGCCGGCAACGACCAGGTGCGCGAGATGCGCCGGGCGATCGAGGAGGCGCGCGCGGGGACCGCACCGGTGGCCGACCCGCAGGCCGCGCAGGAGCGAGGCTTCCGCAAGGGCGATACTGTCCGGCTCAAGGGCGGCGCGCAGATCGGCGAGCTCGAGTTCGATCCGGACGAGCGCGGCGGCGTCATCGTGATGTTCGGCAACCTCCGGATGCGCTCGCACATCGACGAGCTCGAGGCGGTCGGGCGCAAGGAGGTCAAGCGGGAGCAGGCGGGCAGGACCTCCGTGGTCAACGTCAACGAGGCCGAGACGCGGATCGACGTGCGCGGGCGCTATGGCGACGAGGCGGTCGTCGAGCTCGAGCAGGCGATCACGGCCGCGCTCAACGCGCACATCACGTCGATCGAGATCATCCATGGCAAGGGAACCGGGGCGCTGCGACGTCGCATCCACGATTTCCTGCAGACTCATCCCAGCGTCGCGTCGTTCAGGCTCGGCACCCTCACCGAGGGGGGTGCGGGCGTGACGATCGTCGACCTGAAGTAATCGCACAGGACACCCCATGAAGCGAATCCTCATCGCCAATCGTGGCGAGATCGCGCGCCGGGTCATTCGGACCGCGCGCCGGATGGGAATCGAGACGGTCGCCATCTACTCCGACGCCGACACGCCGTCGCTGCACGTGCGCGAGGCGGACATGGCGATCCGACTCGACGGACTGACGCCCCGCGAGACCTATCTCGACATGGAGAAGGTGATCAGGGCAGTTCGCACCAGCGGCGCCGACGCGGTTCATCCCGGCTATGGATTCCTGAGCGAGAACCCCGAGTTCGCGCGACGCTGCCAGCAGGAGGGGATCGTGTTCATCGGTCCGAGTCCCGAGCAGATCGAGACGCTCGGTAGCAAGACCAACGCGCGACAGATCGCCATCGAGGCCGGCGTGCCGGTGATGCCGGGCTCGGCCGCGGCGATCGGATCGATCGAGGAGGCTCGCGAGGTTGCCGAGCGCATCGGCTACCCGGTGCTGCTCAAGGCGGCAGCCGGTGGCGGCGGCAAGGGCATGCGCGTCGTGGACGAGCCCTCACGGCTCGAGGAGTCGCTGCGCATGGCGCGCGGCGAGGCGCAGACGGCGTTCAACAGCGACGAGGTGTTCCTCGAGAAGTACGTGCTGAAGCCGCGCCACGTCGAGATCCAGGTGATCGCCGACACGCACGGCAACGTGCTGGTGCTCGGCGAGCGCGAGTGCTCGGTGCAGCGACGGCACCAGAAGGTCATCGAGGAGTCGCCGTCGATGGCGCTCGACGAGGACCTGCGCCAGCGGATGTTCGACAGCGCGCGCACGCTCGTCAGCGCCGTCGGCTACACCAACGCCGGCACGCTCGAGTTCCTGCTCGACGCGCAGGGCAACTACTACTTCCTCGAGGTCAACACACGCCTGCAGGTCGAGCATCCGGTGACCGAGATGTGCACCGGCCTTGACCTCGTCGAGCTGCAGCTTCGGGTCGCGCGCGGCGAGGCGCTGCCGATCACGACGGAGCAGGTCGTCCGTCGCGGCGCGGCGATCGAGTGCCGCATCAGCGCCGAGGACGTGCACGCCGGCTTCATGCCGAGCATCGGCATGATCCGTGAGGTGATCGAGCCGGAGGGAGAGAACATCCGGGTGGACTCGGCGCTCTATGATGGCATGCCGGTCACGCTGTACTACGACCCGATGCTTGCGAAGGTGATCACCTGGGGCGAGACGCGCGACGAGGCGATCGCGACGATGCTCGAGGCGCTCGATCACCTGCACATCGCCGGCATCAGCACGACTGCCCCGTTCTGCCGGTTCGTGCTGCAGCATCCGGCGTTTCGCGCCGGAGACTACTCGACCGGCTTCGTCGGCGAGCACTGGAACGGCGTCGAGCATCCGCTCGATCCGGAGCTCGTCCGGCTCGCGGCCGCGGCCGCGATCCGCACGGGCGAGCGACTCGGCGAGCGAATGCTCGCCGCGTCCGTCGCCGAGCGCATCGGATAACAACTCCTCATGCCGTCGTTCGTTCACGCGTGTCCCCATTGCCATACGTCCGGAAAGGTGCATCGCTCGCTCGCGCGGAACTTCCGCGAGAAGGTCGCGAGGGTGCTCCTTCCGGTCTACGGCGTCTATCGCTGTCACAACTGCAACTGGCGTGGGTGGCTTCCGCGCGGCAGCACGTCGCCGGCGATGCGCCGGCTGCTGATCGTGCTCTACAGCACGATCATGCTCGCGATCGTCGCCTACGCCGCGGTCGTGCTCGTCGAGAACTGGCCGCGTCCGAAGTACAACTACCCGGGCGCGGTCGACAAGTGAGTCGGGATCGGATCAGTATTCATCGCAACCACCTTCGAGTCGATGTCATCAACCGTTGAGACCCGCACGACCACAGCCGAGGACGCCACGTCGCTCGGTCTGACCGAGAGCGAGTTCGGACGCATCTGCGACGTGCTCGGCCGCGCACCGAACTACACCGAGCTCGGTGTGTACTCGGTGATGTGGAGCGAGCACTGCTCGTACAAGAACTCGATCGCACAGTTGAAGACCCTGCCGCGCAGCGGAGGACGACTGCTCGTCGAGGCCGGCAGCGAGAATGCCGGACTGGTCGACGTTGGAGGCGGCTACGCGGTCGCGTTCAAGATCGAGAGCCACAACCACCCGTCGGCCGTCGAGCCGTACCAGGGCGCCGCGACCGGCGTCGGCGGAATCCTGCGCGACATCTTCACGATGGGCGCGCGACCGATCGCCGCGCTCGACTCGCTGCGCTTCGGACGCCTCGACGACGCGCGCACGCGCTATCTGTTCGAGGGCGTCGTGCGCGGCATCGGAGACTACGGCAACTCCTTCGGCGTGCCGACCGTCGGCGGCGAGGTCTACTTCGAAGACTGCTACCGCGACAACCCGCTGGTCAACGCGATGGCCGCGGGGATCGTCCGAACCGACGCGACCGTCTCGGCGACCTCGGCGCGCCCGGGACTCGCGGTGATGATCCTCGGCTCCCGCACCGGGCGCGACGGCATCCACGGCGCCTCGCTGCTCGCGTCACGCGAGTTCGACGAGCTCACCGAGGACATGCGTCCGACGGTGCAGGTGGGCGATCCGTTCGGCGAGAAGCTGCTGCTCGAGGCAACGCTCGAGCTCATCGCCAACGGCGTCGTCGAGGGCATGCAGGACATGGGGGCGGCCGGCATCAGTTGCTCGACGTCGGAGATGAGCGCCAAGGGCGAGACCGGCATGCGGATCGACCTGGATCTGGTGCCGCTTCGCGAGGCGGGCATGAGCGCCTACGAGATCATGCTCTCGGAGTCACAGGAGCGAATGCTTCTCGTCGTCAAGCCGGAGCTCATCGCCGAGGTCGAGCGAATCTGCGCTAAGTGGGATCTTCCCGTGACGCGCATCGGCGAGACGACCGGTGACGGGATGCTCGAAGTGCTGCACGGCGGCGGTGTCGTCGCGCGGATTCCGGCGGAGAGCCTCGTGCTCGGCGGCGGCGCCCCGGTGTACCAGCGCGAGTGGCGCGAGGCGTCGTACGTCGAGGAGGCGCGCTCGGTCGACGTGCGCTCGCTCATCGGCGACGTCGATCCGACCGAGGCGTTCAACGCGCTCATCGAGTCGCCGAACATCGCGTCGAAGCGCTGGGTCTACGAGCAGTACGATTCGATGGTCCGCACCAACACGGTGCAGTCGTTCACCTCCGACGCGGCGGTGATCCGGCTCAAGGAGATCGAGGGCAGGGCGATCGCGCTGACGACCGACTGCAACAGCCGCTACGTCTATCTCAACCCGTACGTCGGCGCATCGATCGCGGTCGCAGAGGCCGCGCGCAACGTCGCGTGCACGGGAGCGCAGCCGGTGGCGATCACCAACTGCCTGAACTTCGGCAACCCGTACAACCCCGAGGTCTACTGGCAGTTCCGTGAAGCGATTCGCGGCATGGGCGACGCGTGCCGCGCGCTCGACACGCCGGTGACCGGCGGCAACGTCTCGTTCCACAACGAGTCGCAGGAGCGCGCGGTGTTCCCGACGCCGACGATCGGCATGCTCGGCGTCATCGACGACCTGGCGCACGTGACGCCGTCCGGCTTCATGGAGGAGGGCGACGAGGTCGCGCTGCTCGGCTTCGAGCGCTTCGAGCTCGGCGGCAGCGAGTTGCTCGCGCTGCGGGGACAGAAGGTGCTCGGCGACGCGCCGGCGCTGGATCTCGACGAGGAGGTCCGGCTGCAGCGTGCGCTGCTCGAGGCGATCCGCGCGGGCGCGATCCGCTCGGCGCACGACACGGCCGAGGGAGGCCTTGCGGTGGCCCTTGCTGAGTGCGCGATCAACAGTCGTGGCGGCGAGCTCGGCGTCGTCGCGGAGTACCGACGTGACGACGAGACTGCGGCGCTCTTCGGCGAATCGCAGACGCGCGTGGTCATCAGCATCGACCCGGAGCGCTCGGCGCAGGTCCGCGAGATCGCGGCGCGACATGCGGTGCCGGTGCTGACGCTGGGACGGGTGGAGCGCGGGACGTTCCGGCTGAACTCGATCGCGTCAACGGTTGCGGCGATCACCGAGCGCTACACGACGGCGATCGAGCGGATCATGGTGCGCGAGCAGGCGACGGCCTGAGCGATGGCGCATCGCGGAAACTGACGAACGCCCCGGCGCCACTGGCGCCGGGGCGTTCGCGTGACGCATCCGACCGCATCCAACCAATACTCGTTATTGCATAGATGAATTTTTCCGACATCACCTACACCGGTCCCGCGATCGACGACGTCGCGCTGCTCGAGCGCCTCGACGACGCGCACCGGGCGCTGCTCGAGCGTACCAACGGCCTGATCGCATTCGGCGGTGGACTGCACATCAGAGGGATCTGCGGTGGGCCGGCGTGGCATTCGTTGAAGACGGCGTGGGAGGGACCGGAGGCGTACCACCGGCTCTATCCGGAGCTCTTCGCCGACGACGTCCCGTTCGCACAGGACGCGTTCGGAGATCAGTGGCTGCTGCGCGACGGCTTCGTCATCCGGCTCAACGCCGAGGACGCGGTGATCACCGAGACCGGCCTTCGCCTCGAGGAGTTCATCGAGGCCGCGTGCGACGATCCCGTCGACTTCCTGGCGCTGGAGCTGTTCGAA
>DATLHO010000192.1:0-39529 GCA_035539855.1 Kapaibacterium sp. (SeqCode)
GAGTGGCGGCAGGATTCGGGGGGAATTATGCCGGCGGCAAAGATAGTGCGGCGCTCGTGCCCACGCCAGCAGTTTCTGTACGAGCATCCCTCAGCTCGCGACCGGTACTCCAGTAGTCGCCGTCGTGGCGCACACATCGACGCGAATCTCCGCACGCGCTCTATGATGCGCGCGCCCACACACGAGCATTCGCGCGGCGTTCCGGACGCGCCTGCGGTGCCAACCACATGACGTTGCGACGTACCGCGGCACCGTTACGGGCGTGCGGCACCGATACGGGCGTGCGGCACCGATACCGACGTGCGGCACCGATACCGACGTGCGATACCGATTCGGGCGTGCGACACCACGGGGCCGTCACCCCGGCGTGACGGCCTCGTGATGCTGACTGCGCCGCGCCGCTATCCAGCGACGGTGCTGCCTTCCCTCGCCCGCTCGAGATCGGCGATGACGATCTTCTTCATGCCGAACATCGCCTGCATCGCGCGATCGTTGGCGCCGCTGTCGGGTCCGGAGAAGAAGCGATCCATGTTCGACGGGATCACCTGCCACGAGAGACCGAAGCGGTCCTTGAGCCAGCCGCACTGCTGCGCGCGGGCATCGCCGCCCTCGCCGAGGCGGTTCCAGAAGTGGTCGATCTCCTCCTGCGTGTCGCAACTGATCTGGAACGAGATCGACTCGTTGAACGTGAAGATAGGACCGCCGTTGAGCCCGGTGAACGGCGTGCCGTCGAGCTCGAATACCACGGTCATCACCGATCCCGGCTCCTTCCCGTGGAACTCCTTCCCCACCTCGCTGTAGCGGTTGACGCTCGTGATCTTCGAGTTCGGGAAGATCGACGTGTAGAACTTCGCGGCATCCTCCGCCTCGGAATCGAACCAGAGGCACGGTGCGATCGTCTGGAGCTTCGACATGGTGCTGTTCCTCGCTTGAGTGATTCTCGGATGATTGTCACCGACGCCGGGTCATCCGGGCGCGGCTCACCCTAGTGTCGAACGGGGGGGCGGGGATTCGACAGGCGGATCCCCGACTTCGCTCCGCTCGTCGAGGATGACGTTCAGCCCGGTATGGATAGGGAGTAGACCGGCAGCTCAATCACAAACGTCGTCCCCTCCCCCCGCACGCTACGCACTTCGATCGTCCCGCGGTGCTTCTCGATGATCCCGTAGCTGATCGACAGTCCGAGACCCGACCCCGCCCCGATCGCCTTCGTCGTGAAGAACGGCTCGAAGATTCGCGACGCCACCGTCTCGTCGATCCCTTCGCCCGTGTCGCTGATCTCGATCCGCGCGTGATCGTCACGCATGCTCGTCGCGATCGTGATCCGACCCGACCCCTCCATCGCATCGATCGCGTTCGAGAGGATGTTCATGAACACCTGGTTGATCTGACCCGCGTTGCACTCGACCGGCGGTAGCTCGCCATAGTTGCGCTCGACGATCACGCCGTCGCGCAGTCGCGGGCGCAGCAGCGTCAGCGTCGCGTCGAGTCCCTCGTGAAGGTCGGCGGGCTTGAGGTCGTCCTCGCCGAGGCGCGAGAACGACCGCAGCCCGCGCACAATCTCCGCCGTGCGGCTGGCGCCCTCCTCGATGCCGCGCAGCAGCGAGTCGATCTCCGAGCGCAGCTCGTCGACCTCGAGCTCGCGCATGCGTCGCTCGACGCGCTCGCGCGTCTCGGCGCTCTCGTCCTCGAGCGCCTGCGCGACGATCGCGCGGACCTCGTCGAGGTCGCGGCGCAGCGGCGATGTGCTCGAGCGGATGAAGTTGACGGGGTTGTTGATCTCGTGGGCGATGCCGGCGGTGAGCTGTCCGAGCGAGGCCATCTTCTCGGCGTGCACGAGCTGCGTCTGCGCCTGCTTGAGCTCCTCGAGCGCGCTGGCCAGCTCCACCGTCCGCAGTCGATGTAGCTCGGCCTCGTTGCGCGCCGACTCGATGTCGTGCAGCACCTGGAGCTTCTGGAGCGTCGCCTGCGCCTCGTCGGTCTCCCAGCGACGGCGGATACGGTCGTACTCGTCGAGGTGCTCGAGCGCGCGCTCGGGCTCACCCAGCTCGCGAAGCGCCCGCGCGAGCAAGCGGTGAGCGTTCATCGACTGAACCGGCAGTTCGTTGCCGGCTGCGATCTCGAGCGCCTTCTCCAAACGCGCTCGCGCGTCACGTGCGTCGCCGAGCTCCAGCGACAGCTCGCCGTGGTGGCGGTATGCGTCTGCCATTCCTCGTATCGCTCGCGCACGGGTGTGCAGCTCGATCGCGGCATCGAGATGCCCGCGAGCGGCGTCGACATGGCCGAGCCGTTGCTCGAGGCGGCCGAGCACCATCCGCGCGTTGCCGGCATGTTCGAAGTGGCCGACGCGCAATTGCGCGGCGAGCCCACGTTGCAGGTATTCGCGCGCCCGATCGAGCTCGCCGAGCGCAAGCAGGGCGTTGCCGACGTTGACCATCGCGTTGGCCGCGAATGCCTCGTTGCCGCTGCGCTCGCACGCCTCGAGCCCGAGCATCGCGTAGTCGAGCGCGTGACGGTGATCCTTCAGTGCGGAGTACACGATCCCGATGTTGACGAGCGTGCCGGCGACCATGTGCGGCGCATGCTCTTCGGCGAGCGCTCGGACTTCGAGAAAGAGCTCGAGCGTTCGCGCATGGTCGCCGAGCATCTGGTGAACGAGCGCGAGGTTGGTCAGCACCGTCGTCTCGAACGAGCGGTTGCCGATGCGCCGCGTGATCTCGAGCGCCGTCGTCTCGACCTCGATCGCCTCTCGCAGCCGGAAGAGCCCCCGGTAGTTACGTCCCAGTCCACTGTATCCCCACGCCTCGGCAAGCTCGTCGCCCGCAGCCACGCTCTGGTCGATCAGTCTCCGGTAGCAGTCGATCGCCTCCTCGAAGCGATTGCGCACTTCGTAAACGCGGCCGCGGGCGTTGAGGCGCATGAAGCGAAGCCGGGGCCGGCGCGGCTCGTGACCGTCGGGGATCTCGTCGCTCAACAGCTCCTCGGCCGCAGCGAAGTCGCTCGCGCGGATCTTCGCCATCGCGGCCAGATAGCGTGCGTCGAGATTCGAGTCGACGGCGAGTGGATCGTCCGCGGGAAGCGCGGTGGCAAGCTCGAGCGCGCGCTCGGCGAGCGCCGGGAGCGCGGAGAAGTCGTTTGTGCGGAGAAGCTCGTGTCCCCGATCGAGCAGCTCGACGAGCTCGGGCGCGGCGTCGCTCATGGTGCGCGTGTTGGGTTGCAGGCCGCCGTCGTCGAGCAGTCCGTCGGGACCTATCGTCCCATGAGCGAGACCGCGATGAAGCAGGCGGCGAGAATCAATGCCAGCGGGGTCATGACGATCCGCTCGACCTGGCTCTTGGAAGCGAGATTGCCGAGCGTGTTGAGGACGAACAATCCTCCGAAGATCCACGTGCCGACAGGGACGATCGCGACGTCGGTGCCCGGCAGGACCAGGTCGACGCGTGCGAGGATCGCCCACGCTGCGAGCACGAGCAACGGAATGGCCGCGACGCTTCCGAGCCGCAGCTTCGCCGGCAGGATGCGATGTTCGCCTCCCCACGCCAGCCTGCCGAGCGGCGCACCGGCGGCGAGCAGCACCTGAAGCAGCGCGACGAGCGAGAGGATGAGCGTTGCGAGAATCGCGAAGATCCGGGCGAGGGCCATATCCGGGGGGAGTATCATGCGGCGCCCCGTGTCGGAGCGCCGCATGCGTGCGTGAAGATGTGCGTTACCAGCCCCAGACGGTCTGCAGGGCGAACTTGCCGTCGGTCACGGTGATCGAGCGGCCGGTGCCGTCGTAGAGCTTCGCGTTGAACGTGCCCTTGGAGTAGTAGCGGCCGGCCTTGTACTGGCCGATCTGGTAGTCCTGCAGCGTGTGCTCGGTGACGACGAAGCTGCTGCCGGTCTGATCGCCCGTGCCCTTCGACGACGACCACTGGGTGCCGGCGGCGTCGGTCCAGAGAATCTCGACGCCATCGATCTCCAGCTCCTCGCTTCCGAACGGATTGCTTCCGCGCTTGATCACCGAATCGTGCTCGGAGCCGAACGGCTGGTCGAAGTAGTTGTGCACGAACGTGATCATCGGCGAGCGAAACGTCGGGTCCTGTACCGGCTGGTTGCCGACGAGCATGACCTTGACGAAGTGGATCGTCTGCGCCTCGAGGTAGTAGTCGGGGTTGTTGCCGCCGCCACCGGAGCCGGAGAAGGCGATCCCGGTGCCGGCATTGCCGTCGTCCTGCACGGTGACGACCGTGCCGTCAATCTTCGCCTGGATGTAGTGCTTGCCGGTCAGCGCGACCGTGCCGTTGTTGGTATCGTCGGGACTGGTGCTGCTGTCGGAGCAGCCCGCGGCGCCGAGCATCGAGAGCAATCCGAGCGATGCGAGGGTGCGTGCGACGCGCAGCATCACACTGGTGCGAGGTGAGGACATGGGAATTGGGGAATAGAGTTGACGGATGCCGTCATCGCGGCTGCATTCGTGGCGGGCCGGACGCCGGGGAGGGGATGCGGACAAGTTAGCACCGGTGCTCGTCATCCTCGCAAGCGAAGCGCCGCGGGGATCTGTCTTCGGCGGTAGCCGTGGCGGACGGCACCGCTACCGCGGAGGAATGATCCCCGACTTCGCTCCGCTCGTCGAGGATGACGTTCAGCCCGGTATGGGAGGTGAAGAGACGGGCAGCTCAATCACAAACGTCGTCCCCTCCCCCCGCACGCTCTGCACCGCGATCGTCCCGCGGTGCTTCTCGATGATCCCGTAGCTGATCGACAGTCCCAGCCCCGACCCCGCCCCGATCGCCTTCGTCGTGAAGAACGGCTCGAAGATCCGCGACGCCACCGCCTCGTCGATCCCTTCGCCCGTGTCGCTGATCTCAATCCACGCGTGATCGTCACGCATGCTCGTCGCGATCGTGATCCGACCCGACCCCTCCATCGCATCGATCGCGTTCGAGAGGACGTTCATGAACACCTGGTTGATCTGACCCGCGTTGCACTCGACCAGCGATAGCTCGCCATACGAGCGCTCGACGATCACGCCGTCGCGCAGTCGCGGGCGCAGCAGCGTCAGCGTCGCGTCGAGCCCTTCGTGAAGGTCGGCGGGCTTGAGGTCGTCCTCGCCCAGGCGCGAGAACGATCGCAGCCCGCGCACGATCTCCGCGGTGCGGCTGGCGCCCTCCTCGATGCCGCGCAGCAGCGAGTCGATCTCCGAGCGCAGCTCGTCGACCTCGAGCTCGCGCATACGTCGCTCGACACGCTCGCGCGTCTCGGCGCTCTCGTCCTCGAGGGCCTGCGCGACGATCGCGCGGACCTCGTCGAGGTCGCGACGCAGCGGCGAGGTGCTGGCGCGGATGAAGTTGACGGGGTTGTTGATCTCGTGGGCGATGCCGGCAGTGAGCTGGCCGAGCGAGGCCATCTTCTCGGCGTGCACGAGCTGCGTCTGCGCGGCCTTGAGCTCCTCGAGCGCGCTCGCAAGCTCCACCGTCCGCAATCGGTGCAGCTCGGCGTTGCGCCGTGCGGACTCGACGTCGTGCAGGACCTGCATGCGATGGAGCTTCTCGCGCGACTCTTCGGTCGTGCGCAGCTCGCGGAGGCGATGGTACTCCTCGAGATGGTGCAGCGCGCGCGTCGCATCGCCGAGCGCGCGATACAGCTTCGAGAGTGCCGCGTGCGCGGCGATCTGCTCCGGCGCGTCGGCCGCCTCTCCGGCGATCGCGAGCGCGGCCTCGATCTTCTCGATCGCGGCGGTCGGGTCCACCGGCGCGAGCACCAGCTCGCCGATGAGTCGTCCGGCGGTTGCGACCCTGTGCTTCGAGCCGCACTCGGCGAGGCCCTCCGCCGCACGCTCGAAGTGCCCGCGTGCGGCCGTCGGATCGCCGAGACGTGCCTTGAGCTCTCCGAGGTGGATCTCCGCGTTGGCGGCATGCTCGACGTGCCCGACCTCACACTGGGCCGCGAGGCCGCGCTCGAGCCACTCGAGCGCGGCCTCGTCGTTGCCGAGTGACAGATAGGCGTGTCCGATGTTCACGAGGGCATTCGCGGCGAATCCCTTCCTGCCCTGCGTCTCGCACAGGGCGAGGCCCTCGTTGAAATACTCGATCGCGGTGTCGTAGTTCCCGAGCGCGATATGGATGCTCCCGATGTTGATGAGGACGCCGCCGAGCATCGGCGATTCGGTGCCCTCGAAGAGCGTGCGCACCGCGAGGTAGTGCTCGAGCGCCTGCGCGTTGTCGCCGAGCTTCGAGTAGAGCAGGCCCATGTTGTTGCGCACGCCTGCTTCGAGCCCGGGATCGCCGACCGATCGTGCCAGATCGAGCGCCTCGGTGAACGCCTCGAGCGCTTCGGCGAACCGCGACTGCTGCAGATGAATCCGCCCACGGCCATTGTGTCCGATCACCTCCTGTCGCTGCAGTCCGGCCGCGCGCGCCATGGCGACGACGCGGTCGTAGCAGGCGAGCGCGGGAGCGTGCCTGTCGCGACGCTCCTCGACGCGGCCGAGCGTGTGCAGCAGCAGAATGGGCAGTCGAGGATTGTCGACCGGCTCGTCGTCGGCGATCGGAACGTCGAGCGCCTCCGACGCTTCGTCGTAGCGATAGGTCGCCAGCAGAGCATTGCCGAGAAAGTAGCGGAACTCGAGCTCGAGCTGCCGGCGTCGAGGTGCATCCGGATCGAGCGCCAGGACGAGCTCGAGTCCTTGACGCGCCGAACGCTCCATCGGCTCGGCCTCGTGCGCGGCGTAGTGACGTCGCGTCTCCGCGAGGATCGCGTCGATCTCGGCGATGGACGGTTCAGCGGGAATCGGTGTCGGGTCGGGCTCGATGGTCATGCGGGCCGGGCGTGTGGAGCGAGCAGAGGGGTGTCGCGAGAATCTACTGAGCACACCGCAGTCAACCTAACGGAGTGGATCGGGCAGTGGTGCCGTGTCGAACAACGGGCCGTCTTCCATTCGAGGAAGACGGCCCGGTCGCGGTCGGGGGTCGTGCTACGGATTCTTGTTCTTCTCGATCAGCGGCTTGTCGTCATCCTCGCCCGGCTCGACGCGGATGAGCGGCTTGTCCTGGTTGCCGGGCGCGGCGTTGACGTCGACGCCGCCGACCTTCTTGTCGCCGATGGAGATCATGCCTTCGATCTCGGCCTGCTCGGCGCGGATGCGCTGCAGGTCGGCGCGCCATGCCTGGTAGTCGGCCTCGGCGCGTGCGGCCTCGTAGGCCGCGCGATCCTTCGCCGCACGGGCGGCCTCGCGCTTCTCGCGCGCGGCGATGCGGCGAGTCTCGAGATCCTGCAGCGCCTGGTTGTGCGCCGCGATGCGCGCGCTGACCGTCGTGTCGGCGCTCTGCGCAGCCGACTGGCGATCGTACGCGACGCGGGCCGAATCATAGTCGGCCAGGAAGAGGCTATCGTCCGCGTCCCAGGTGCGGTCGAGATCGGTGAAGTCGGCCGCGGCGGTGGTGTCAGCGGTCGTCGCGTCGCCGTCGTTGTCGCCGCAGGCGGCGAACATTCCCAGGAGCACGACGGCCCCGAGCGAAAAGAGTGTCCTACGAATCATTCCATGGTCCCCGGATAGTGAAGTCACGGCAAGGCCGGGCCGGTAACCGCCGGCCCGAGCCTCACCATGCGCAAACACCGGGCCGCGCTCACCCGCCGATCAGGCGCGCCAGAGTCTTCTCGAGTGATTCGCCCCGCAGGTCCTCCTCGGTCGCGACGATCGTTCCGTCCGGGCCGACGAGGATTGGCTTCGGGATGCCGGTTACGCCGAAGCGCACGGCCGTGGGATTGCCGAAGGCTCCGTCGACGAACGAATGGTGCCATGGCATCTTCCACTTCTTCGCGATGAACGCCGTGACGGTCTCGGGTGTCGCGTCGAACGAGAGCGAGAGGATTTCGAAGTTCCTTCCGTGGAACTTCTCGTAGGCGGCGTGCATGTTCTCCATCTCACCGATGCATGGACCGCACCATGTCGCCCAGAAGTCGATCAGGTAGTAGCGGCCGAGGAACGAGCGTTCGTCGTACACGATCGAGGTGTCGGTCAGCGATGCGAAGGCGAACGACGGGATTTTCTTGCCCACCATGATGGCGCGGTCCGGTCCATATTCGGCACGGGCGCGCTCGACCCACGGACTCTTGGGGTACTTCGATAGAAGCTCATCGTACATGCGCCTCTCGGTGACCGAATCCTTCTCGTAGTGCGCCGATTCGAGCCGGTGAAGCGTGAGCATTCCGCGTAGGTAGCCGGAGGGGTGATTCACGCGCGCCTTCTCGGAGTACTCAGCGGAAGTCATCGGTCCCTTCAACGACTTCATCAACCGGTACATCGAGTACATCCGATTGACGTCGAGCATCCAGAGTAGCGACTCCGGCTCGATCTCGTTCATCGCCAGCAGACCGATCGTCGAATCACGTCCGGTGCTCGACTGCGCGTCGATGTAGCTCAACAGAAGTAACTGGCGCGTGAAGCGATCCTTCTCGCTCCGAATTCGCTCGGCGATCGCCGCCAGCTCCGCGGCGTTATCGTAGCGGAACTCACGCATCGCTCCTCCGCTCTCCTGCCACGCCTGCGCCGCTGCTCGTACCGCGTTCTCGCGTCGCTCCATCTCGCCATTGATGCGCAGAAACGTCGCAGTCTTCGACGAAGGATCCTTCGCCTCGACGCTCGGCGCGCGCCCGGCCGCGGGAAGCCTCGCGGGATCGAGCACGATGCGCGCGACGCCGTCACGCACGTCGATCGTCGACTGGTAGTCCCCGCCGCCGTCATAGCTCCATGAGTCAGCCGTCGTGCCGTTGACGCTGTGGTCCGGTACCAGTCCGAGGATCTGATAATCGAGCGTCGCCTCGGTCCACGGTATCTCCGCCGCGAACGTGCCGTCCGACTGCAGCGTCATCGGCACCGCCCCTGATCGGAACTCGAACCCATTGAACGTGCCGATGACGCGAAGTGAGTCGAGCGTCGCGGACCGCGCGTACGTGCCGAGTCGCACTTCGAGCTCGACGTCCTGTTCATCAGCCAGGAGGATCGGTACGCGGTGCATCATGTGATCGACGCCGTGAGCGACCAGCGTGTAGACACCCGGACCCGGCACGGTCACTTCGAACTCGCCGTTGCGGTCGGGACTCACCCACTTCGGAGGAAGCGAGGCGTCTTCGAATGCAACGAGCGCGATGCCGGAGGCGCGCATCGGTGAGCCGTCGAATGCGACCAGACGGCCGCTGACGGTAACCGGCCTGGCGTGCGCGATGGTAGCGAGCGCGACAAGGGCGAGCAGGGCGAGGATGGTTTTCATGGCTTTGGCGAAAAGTGCGTGAGCGGTCACCGGAGGGGCCGCCGAAGATAGCCAGATCCGCTGGCCGGCACGGCTACCGGCGAAGAGGGACTCCCAAACGCACACGTGAAAATGATTCGCGAGATGGGCGTACCCGCTTCGGGGGCCTCGATAGGCTCTCTAGCCCTTGAACCTCACCGCCGTCCCATACATCTGCAGGAAGAAGTAGATCGACACCTCGGCGTCGAGGTCGATGTCCTGGCGCATGCCGACGACCGCGTCGGCGCCCATGAGCGCGGCGCGCTTCTGGAGCTCGCGCGTGGCGATGTAGAACGCGTGCTCGAAGTCGATCTGCCCGCCGGAGTCGTCGTTGGACATCGGGCTCCATTGCCCGATCTGCCCTCGCGCGATCGCGTCGTCGATCTCCGAGGCGTACTGCTCGCGGAGGAACTGCAGGTGGCTCGAGAACTCGCCGCGGTTGGCGACCTGGACGTAGACCTGTCCGAGGACCTCGTAGTCGCCCCGGATGTCGACGGTCGTGACGATGATGCGCTGGCTGTCAGTCATGGCGACGCTGATGTGCTGAGTGCGGATTCGGAGACGACGTCGGCCGCTGTGGCCGTCGCGCCGCCAAGATGCGAATCCCGCCGCAATGCGCCCGCCCTTCGTGATGGTCGGCTCGTCGCGAACCGCTAGATTCGTGCTCGCCGGATCGATCCGACGGCTCAACCGATCACTCGAACGCCACCCTCTACCATGGCACTCTCACGCGACGCGTGGTACGACCACCTGCTCAACGGCACCGGCCCGCTCGACCCCGACACTGTCGATTCACTCACCGCCGAGCCGGAGCTCATGGCGCTTCTGCGTGAGCTCATCGCGCTGCCGTGGCCGGAGTACGAGGAGCCGGAGCGGGTGGCGGAGAACGATGTCCCGTTCTACGCCATGATCCTCGTCGGGCTTCTGCGCGATGCCGAAGCGGTCGAGCCCATGCTCGCGCTCGCCTCGCACGCGGTCGACGAGGAGTGGGAGGCAGTCACCGAGGTCGCTCCCGCCGTGCTCGCGGAGATCGGCGAGCCGGCGCTCGCGCCGCTGCTTGCAGAGCTCGATCGGCTCGAGCGCGAGGAGCTTCTCGACGCCGACGCGATCGATCGCGACGACCTCGACGACCGCGAGCTCTATCGCTACTGGCAGCTCGTCATCTGCGTCGAGCAGATCGCGCTCAATCACCCCGCGACGCGCGCGGACATCGCACGCTTCGCCGCGGAGCGCATCGCCACGCACGGATACGACCGCTCGCCAGAGACGATCGCGCAGCACGCCGAGGAGGACGACGGTGACTTCTTCGCGCTGCCGATGCCGACCGAGATCTGGGTCGACCTCCAGGCCAGCCTCCGCGCGCCGGAGCTGGTGCCCCTCGTCGATGACTTCTTCGCCCGCCACGGCGACGACTACGTGTCGAGCATCTTCGGAACGAAGGAGCAGTACGAAGAGCTCGTCGCCGGCGAGCCGCTGAACGCGAGCGCACGCGCCAGGCTGTTGAAGGTCTACAGTGACCTGCACGAGACGGGCTTCGTCGACGACGAGGACGACGACGACGAGGAAGACGAGGACGAGATTCCGATCGAGACCGTCGTGCGGTCGGAGCCGAAGGTCGGCCGCAACGACCCGTGTCCGTGCGGCAGCGGAAAGAAGTACAAGAAGTGCCACGGGGCGTGAGCACGACCATGGCGAATCCCTCGCGCATCTACTTGCAGAAGCTCGACCCGGCGCCGGCGACGATCCTCGACTTCCTCGTCGAGCGATTCCCCGGCGTCACGCGCGACGTGTGGATCGACCGCATGACGCGCGGCATCGTCACGACCCCGAGCGGGCGGAAGCTCACCGAGAAGTCGCCGTATGCGCACGGGCTGACGATCACGTACTACCGCGAGTCGGAGCTCGAGCCGCATGTGCCGTTCGAGGAGCGCATCGTCCATAGAGACGAGAGGATCATCATCGTCGACAAGCCGCACTTCCTGCCGGTCGTGCCCGGCGGCGCGTACGTCGAGGAGTGCGTCCTGGTGCGGGTGCGACGGAGCACGGGACTGACCGAGCTCACGCCGATGCACCGTCTCGATCGCGACACCGCCGGACTCGTGCTGTTCGTCATCGGCGCGGAGCTGCGCGCGCACTACCACGCCCTCTTCGCGGAGGATGCCGTCGACAAGGAGTACATCGCCGTCGCCCACGTGCCAGAGCGACCGGCCGAGCGCGAATGGCAGATAGAGAGTCACATCGAGCAGGGCGACCCGTGGTATCGATCGCGGATCGGCGAGGGAGAGCCGAACGCGCGCACCCGCATCGTGCTCGAGGAGTGGCGCGACGGCCGGGGGCGCTTTCGCCTCTTCCCGCGCACCGGCCGCAAGCACCAGCTCCGCGTGCAGATGGCGTCTCTTGGCTGGCCGATCGTCAACGACCGCCTCTATCCCGTCGTCGTCGAGGAGACCGCCGATCTCCACGAGCACCCGATGCAGTTGCTCGCCTCGCGACTCGCGTTCACCGACCCGGTGACCGGCGAGCGCATCGACGTCGCATCGGATCGCCAGCTTACGCTCGATGCGTAATGACTCGCACGAAAGGACAACAGCCGAGACGCGCACGAAGCGCATCCCGGCTGTTTGATACTCGACCAGATCTATTTGGAAAGAGAGGCATCTCATTGCATCGCCCCTCGCCTCACAAAAAACACTCCTGCACCATCCTCTTCTCACCAACTCCCCCCTTCTCTCCCCGCTCCCCCCGCTGCATCTCCTCCACTATCCCAATCATCGCATTCGTTCTCACATCCACCGTCAGCACATCCCATTACTCACTCCCCCCTGCTCATGCTCCTCACATCCCCAACGCACTATCCATCCACTCCCAACTCCTTATTCACATCCCCAACTCATTGACCTCCCGTACACCCTCGCCTCACTCCGCCCTTCGTCCCTCAGTCCCTTCGTCCCTTCATTCCTTTCCCCTCAACGCGACCTCGGAGTGCCAAGCCGCACCGCCATCCGCCGATCCGCTTCCGAGAGCGCGAAGTACGGGCGCTCGACAACGATCTGCTGCTCGATCACCGCGTCCTGTCCCGGCACGCGGTAGATGACCACGCCGCGACGATACTCGCTCTTCGGCATCCCCAGCTCCGTAACCTTGACCGACCACCGGTCGCTCGTCAGCACCGCGCGGAGCACCTTCGCCTCGGGATCCACTTCACTCACCCTCACCTCGATCGCCGCCCTCACCTCTGCATCCGCCTCGAACCCCTTCACTGCTGCCACCGCCTCGACGATCCTCTCACCTCTGGCCGCCCTCGTCTCCACTTCGTTCACATCGAGCTCGCGGGCGCTGGTCATCGCGACGAGCTCGGGCTGCGCCTCGAGCGCAGTCAGCGTCTGTGCACCGGCGCCGGCGGTGTACGCTGCGAACGAGACCATTAGTGCGGCGCTTCGGAGGATGTTCATCGTGTTCATTGGTTCTGCCCAGTTCAGTCGTGTGCCCGTTATCATCATCGAATTCATCGGTTCATCATCGGTCTCTGGTAGGAGTGTTAGCAATCCCGTGCCGGAGCGACTCATCGGCGTTGGTACGGCCCTGAACAGCGATTTTCCTGCTGTTTTAGCCGAAAGGATTGATTGCGTCGTTCAATATTGAACGACAGTGGCTCATCTTGCATTCAAAACGGGATTAACTGATCAGCTGTTACAATGCATATTGCAGCTCAGCCAGGGAAAATCTTCGGACGTTTCGCTTGCCCGAACGGCGATTTGTGAGGATTCCCGGAGGGAATGGCGGTTTCCATACGCGACGGGCGCGGCCTTCGCCGCGCCCGTCGAGCCGAACAACGATCGCCGCGAAGGCGGCTACTTCAGATTGGAGATGACCGTCGACTGCGCCGACGCGACGCGCTTCATCAGCACGCTCAGCGCCGCGTTGAGCTTCGCGATGCGCTCGACCAACGCCTGCAGGCGGAGCGCGGTATCCTCGTCGAGCTCGTCGATCGAATCGAGCTCGGCGTCGAGCTCCATCAGCGCGACGCGCAGCTCGCCGAGGGTGACCGCATCGCGCGGGACGACCGGCGATGGGATGTCGGCCTGCGTCTGCGATGCGTTGAGCTGGCTCAGCGTCGTGCGCAACTGCGTGCAGGGCGTGGCCCGGCAGGGCTCGGAGCTCTTGAGGGAGGCGGTGCTGTCGACGATCTGCTTCAGTCGCGTGTGGACGTCGCGGAGCTTCGCTTTCTCGGCGCGCACCACCGCGAGGCGGGCGAGCGTCGACCGGGCATCCACGATCGAGCCGTTGACCGTCTCGATCATCACGAGCATCACGAGCGCATCGACCTGCGTGCTCGAGACCGACTGCCCGGTGAAGCGCGTGCCGATCGCCGTGCGAAGCGACGCGTCGAGCGTCGCGGCGTCGGTCTTCGAGCCCGTCGCGGACGTCGCCTGCTTCGCGATCCACGACAGGACGGTCGACTGGGCGCCGGAGCGTAGCGACGATCCAAGCGTGACGGCGTCCCGTGGCGGCGCGGGGATTTCCTGCGCGCTCATCACGACGGCGGCGAGCAGGAGGATGGAAACCAGCGACAGATCTCTCATGACGCGGTCCTCGGATTGATCTGAACGGGCCTGGTGGGGACCGAAAGATACATCGGGCGAGGCGGAGTTCTCCGGTCGCCTACCGCACGATCCGCACGAGCACGCGCGCGGGTGCTTCGCCACGCAGCTCGGCGACGTAGACACCGGAGGCGAGCGCGTCGACCGGCACGACGACGCGGTGCTCGCCGCCGCCGAAGTACGCGTCCGGAACCGTCGCGACGACGCGACCATCGACGTCGCTGATGACGATCGAGGCGACACCGCCGCGCTCGAGCGCGAACGCCAGCGTCATCGCATCACGCGCCGGCTGCGGAAGGGCGTGCATCGCGATCGACGTCGCGCGCGCCGGCTGCTCCGGCGTCGTCGCGATCGCGTCGGCCGTGCGCTGCACGCCTGCGCCGCCAACGCCGGCGAACAGGTATCCCGCCGGATGCACCGCGAGCGTGGTCGCCGACCCGGCAAGGCCGTTGCTGAGGTCGGTCCATGATCCCGGGGCATCGAGCCGCGCGCCGTAGATCCTGCCGCGAAGCGTCCGCGCGAACAGGGTTCGCGTACCTCCGATCGCAAGTCCGTACGCGACGGTCGAATCGGTTGGGGAGAACGCGCCGAGGGATTCGACGGTCGCGTTCGCGTGCCGATAGCGCTGCACGGGAACCGCGTACGCTCCGATCACCAGATCACCGCCGCCGATCGCGACCATCGACTCGAAGTAGCGCAGGCTCGTGCGCGCATGCTCCGACCACGTCGTGCCGGCGTCGACCGAACGGATGATCCCGCCATTCCCCGTGGCAATGAACAGCTCTCCATCGGGCGAGAGCGTGAGCGTGCGATGCGGGAACTCCAGCGAGTCGGGCGCGATCGACTGCCACGTCAGGCCGTCGTCGGTCGAGCGGATGATCTCGTCGTATCCGGATGCGAACAGCGTTCCGTCAGGAGCGCCGACGAAGCTCGAGACTGATCGCCCGCGCGGATTCGCCATGGAGCTCCACGTCGCTCCGGCATCGGTCGAGATGCCGATCCTGCGCTCGGCGACCAGTCCGTTCTGGGTCGCCGCGGCAACGAGCGTCCCGCGCGCCGAGACTGCGAGGATCGCGTCGCGTCCTGCGAAGCCGGTGCGGCTCCAGGTCTCGCCGAGATCGGTCGAGCGGTAGATGCTGTAGCCCGACGACGCGTAGACCGATCCTGCCGAGTCGATCGCGATCGCGTTGACGAGCGCGTGCGCCGGGGATCCCGTCGCCGACCAGCCGCGTCCCTGATCGAAGGACAGGCTGATACCGTCGACGCCCGCCGAATATAGCAGCGTGTCGCGAACGTGGTAGATCGCACCGAGCGTCGCCGTGGCGAATGCTGCATGCTGCGTCCACGTCGACGTACTCTCGTCCCAGCGCAGCGTCCCGGCGGTCGAGACGGCGAGGACCTCGCCGTCGACGCCGTTTCGGAGCGACCAGATCGCCGTCGTGTCCATGCCGTCGATCGCCGGCGCCCAGCTCACGCCGCCGTCGACGGAGCGGAATGCGACGGTTCCCCACGAGCGCGGCCTTCGCGCGATGACGAGGACGTCACCGCCGGCAGCGCGGGCGATGTCCCAGGCCGACTCGGTCGACTCGATCGTGTTCATCGACCACGACAGGCCGGCGTCGACCGAGCGATACGTGAAGCGTCCGTCGGTGATGAGGCGTGTCGTTGCGTCGATCGTGAGAAGGTCGGCATTGACCGAGGCGAACGAGTCGAACGCCGACGTCGTCCACGTCCAGGTGAGGCCGTCGTCGGTCGAGCGGTAGAGCCGGCCCGCGGAGCAGCCGAAGACCGCGCCGGCGCTGTCGAGCATCAGTGACGAGAAGCTCCTCACCGTCGAGTCCGGCAGCGGCGACACCGACCACGTCGCGCCGTCGTCGGTCGAGCGCAGCGTCGCCGACGGCCCGCTAGCGATGATCGTGCCGGCACGGGTGCGCAGCAGCGCACGCGTCACGCCGCCGGCGAGCGGCGGCGCGACGAGCGTCCAGCTCGCTCCGTCGTCGATCGAGCGGTAGAGTCCGCGCACGGTTCCTGCGAGCAGCGCGCCGGAGCGAGCGCTCTCGAAGGCCGTGATCTCAGCCGTCGCGGGTCCGCTGGGCGGACGCCAGTAGCCGGTCTGTGCGACGGCGACGAACGACGGTGCGGCGAGCATGACGAGAAGGAGCGCGAGTGGTAATCCACGCGTTGGCATGGGAGGCCTCGTGACCGTGCGGCCGTGCAAGCCGCGTGTGATGAGCGCGTGAAGATGGAACGACAGGTAGCACGCGTCTGACATTCGAACGAGGACAACATGACCATTGTCATGGTTGGCGACCAGACCGATCAGTATGTTCCCGGTACGTCCGGCGCTGAGTCGCCGGCGCTCCAGTCCCCACCCCCCCAGACTGACGTCCGTATTCGTGCGCCGGGCCGCTATGGCAGCCGACATACCCTCTCGACGGTTGGAGGTGGCGATGATGCCTCTTTCGGAACCATTCAATTGCGTGACTCGACGCGAATCACGAGATGTTGATTCCGTCGGTCGGTCCGGTGTGAGCTCTGACCGTGCGAGAGTACTGCTCGTCGCACTCATAGCCGCACTCTTGACGGTCACGACGCACGCACAGACCGAGCGAACAGACCCGCTGTCGGAAGAGTCGGTCGTGCTGCCGACACTCGGCCAGATGATCGGGACGATTCGTCGGGCCAAACGAGGCGGGACTAGCGAGAATTTCGGCAGGAGTATCTATGCGGTAGGGGACGTCAATGGCGATACGCTCAGTGATTGGATCGTGGCGCATGATCGCTGCGACACTCTGTCTGCGTATCCGGATGGCAAAGGATCGACCTACCCACGGGAACTCCTCCTGTATCGCGGACAGCGCGGACGATTGCCTCCTGTCGAATCGGCCCTTCGCATCGGCTCGACCGAGATCGGCGCCGAGACGTCGTACATCGCTAGTGGTGACTTCGACGCCGATCGGCATCCGGATCTCGTCGTTTCGATCCGCGTGTACAGTGATACGTCCGAGGGCAATCCCGGGAACTGGACGACGAGCAATCTCGTGGTCTTCTGGGGGAATGCCCGCGGCGACTACAGCGTCGAGGACACCTGCCGGCTCGCATGCGAAGCCGGGATCTGGCTTCAGGTTCATGCGGGTGAGGTTGCTGACTTCGATGGCGACGGGAGCCTCGATCTCCTGGTCTCCAACAGCGAAGGATTCACCGATGGACAGCCAGTGTCGATGCCACCCCTGCGGATCTTTAAAGGCATGCGTGGCGCCCGTTGGGGCCGGAGCATACCGCGCACAGCCACCTGGAACACGTGGGGAGTGCCGCGCTTCTCGACCACGACGTACGGATTCAATCCGCGTCTCGAGGTCCTCGATCAGGACTGCGACGGCGCCCCGGACCTCATCTTCTACTCCGACAATTACCCATTCCCGTCCCAGCTTTCCGTCATTTATGGCCGCCCGGGCGACTGGCCCGACACCCTGTCGACCGAATCGGTGGTGCCGACTGCCGTCAACGGCCGCTCGTCGCTTTTCAGCGATGTCACCGGCGACGGCACACCGGATCTGCTGATGAACTGTGGCGGAGAGGCAAGCGTCCGGATCTACGGCGGACGTCCCGGCCAGCGACTGACCGAGCTCTATGGAGACGGCTATGACGAGGCGCCGGGCGGCGCGCAGTGGTGGCCGAAGCCGTGGGCCGAGGTCTGGACGCCCGATCGCCTCGACGAGGACTGGACGTGGTCGGGCTTCAGTCCCTGCCGAAAGCTCGGCGACGCGAGCTTCGACGGCCGCGACGAGATCTGGCTCTTCTCCTATCCGTACATCGTTGCGTACCTGGCGGGACCGACGATGGATTCGCTCGTCGATGCGTGGGTGGAAATCCCCGGCACGGAGATCCCGACCGCGACGCGGCTCGGCGACATCGACGGCTCCGGCCGTACCACGCTCGCCTTCGGCTTCAACGTTCTACCTGCTGACGTCGTCGATCCATTCCCCGGTGGGATCATCTTTGTCGCAGTGCGGCCCGGCCTCATCCGCGAAACCGACTACCGGGAGCGCCGCCCGATGCCGCACGTTGACGGTGAACAGTGTCTGACGGCTTCGTCGGTGCCGCCGGCCGAGCAACGTTCGACGCCGAGCGCGGGACGATCCGTCCATGCAACGTACGACCGGGCCACCGGCGCAATGACCGTGCGTTGGACGGGCGCGCCGCCCGCGGCGACCGCGGTATCGGTCTATTCCCCCGTCGGCGAGCTTCTCAGGCGTGTCGCGCTCAACGGTGACGAGAACGCTGTCGCAATCACGCTGAGCATCCATGGTCCGGCAGCCGTCATCTGCGTCGTCGAGGCGCCGGTCGGACATACGGCGACTCTTCTAATGATGTGGTGATTCCTTTCACGCCGGACCTCCCCACCGACCTCGCGGCCCGGATCGTATCACTCCACTGATCCCGCCGAGATCACCATGTTTTCCATCCTGTTCTCAACGCTCCCGCGGCGAGTACCCACGCTTCTCGCGCTAATAATGGTCGCGGCTGCAGTTGTCGAGGCACAACAGGCCTCATTTCCGGCCAATCGCTTCCCGTACTACTTCTTCGACTCAACGTTCGTGATTGGCGGGTATTCTGTCTCCCGCACCTGGCTGCTCCAGCCGGTCCGCGACGAACTGCACTTCAGGATGATCGGAGGATACGGTGGACCGACGATGCTCGACTCCGCGAGCATTACCCGTGCACTGCCCGGCGATTCGACCCCGAAGATCCAGCGCACGCTCTTCGACTTCAACGATTCCGCACAGCTCGGCCTTCGTTTCATGTACACACCCAAGCTGACGGGAGCCCTGGCGAAGTCCGCGACAAATGTCGAATCGTATGCGGCCTACAACTCGGCCGTCGTCCAGGTCTCCGATTTTCAACACCCGGCCCCTGGCCAAGCGGACACGACGCTCTGGAGCAAGGACTTCGTCCAAGGGTGGAGCGTCACCTCCACGCTCGACACGAACGGCGTCAGGCAGCCGATTGCCGACAAGCCGCGCTTCACCTACCGGGCGTTCCTCGAATCGGTCTCCGGCCTCTACAACGCCGTCGAGGACCTGCACCATGGCAGACCCTGTGACGACAACGAGCCGACGTTGTCCGGCATCTACACTGAGATGGGCAGCGTCCAGCCCGGGTTCGTCGACAGCTCCGGCTACTATCGCGCGGCCTTCACGGTCAGAATAGACAGCACTCTTCCCACCGACCTCGATGCGCCGCTGCTGACGGTCACCCTGTACCGCCGTGATTACTTTGACCAACTCGTCGATGGCCATCCACTCTGCACCATCTACGCCCCCTTCAGGACGTTCCAGATAACCCGCCGCGTTCTACAGGACTCGATGCGACTGGCGGGCGGATCGTACATCGAGGTTGGGACGTTCTTCCCCTCCGTGTGGAAGACCGTTGGCGACACAGCGTACCATGTCTCGCGCTTCATCAACGGCGGCCCGCTTCCGGAGGGCGACGGCTGCGCTACCTGTGAGGATTGCGACAGCATGCTGACCGCGCGCAAGACTCTGGCATCGACGGACCTACGATACCTGCCGTCCGGAGCATTCAAGGCCGCATCGGCCGCCGAGCGCTCCGACGTCATCTACCGCGTCGTCTCCTCCGACAGCGTTCCGCTGACCCTGCTTCGCGGCTCGATCAGCACGCACGTCTACCACACACTCAACACGTCGACGACCTTCGATACGCTCATCCACCGGGAGATCGACGCGGTCTACGACGACCCGATCGTCGATTCCGCATTCCATGCCTTCGGTATCCTCGACGAGCCGATTTTCGAGCATCAACGGTCCTTCGGGCTGGTGTCACGAAAGGTGCAGCGCCGGATGAACGCCAATCGAAGCACCGAGCGCAGGAATGTCTTCACCGAGGTCTACGGGGCCTTCGACGGATTGAGAGTCTTCAGCAATGACATGGATACGCTCGGGCACAAGACGATGCAGACGATCATCTATGACAGCTACATCATCTCGGCCAACGAGCCGATCGCCATGTTCTACGCCAACCCAGACAGGATGAGCACGCAGGCGAGCCGGACCGTCTACCGCCTGTCGGCGCCGGACACCGACACGACGCGTGACCGCTACCTGTACGGCAACAGCATGAAGGACTATGCGGACTTCACGACGTTCTTTCAGGGTCACATCGGGACGTCGGGTGAGCGAGGGGCGGCGGTCCATTCCAGCGCGAGCGGACCGTGGTTGTCGAAACTGGCGCGCTCGGTCGACGTGGCCCAGTTCCGCTACCTCAAGCGTGACTCGACGAAGACCCCGGTCTACCTCCTGGTCGATGTCCACGGTCTCATTCCGTTCTCTCGGACCGAGTCGCCGGCGGCCTATTACCCCCGATTCGAAAAGCGAATCCCGACGCCGGAGGAGATCCGTCTGCAGGTGTGGCTTGGCCTCAACTGCGGCATCGGCGGGGTCATGTTCTCGGAGATGACCTACAGCGGTCATGCGATCGGACCGCTGCGGCTCGACTCCGCGCATCGCGACGCTCCGCACGCCGGGGAGTATGACCGCCCGCAGTTCTACAAGGACACCAATGCCGTGCTCGACACGACATGGGTCGGTTTCGAGAGCCGGTACAAGGCGATCAAAGAGGTCACCCGTTCGGTCCATTACATCGACAGCGTCATCGGCTGGAGGAATCTGCGCTACGAGCAGGAGCAGATCTCGCTCCATGATCCCACGATGAGCCTGAGTGGCTTCCCGATGGTCGCGAGGGCCGTCACCGAGCGGGCCGTCGATAGTACCCCGACGTTCAGGCCGCATGACACCGTGAGCCGGGATCTTCCGAACGAGACATACCTCGAGCTCACGCACTACTGGCCACGGTCGGGGGACGTTGTCGGCACGCGTGCCAGCGCACGCTATCTGCTCGTGACGAACCGGCGGCTGTACCCGATCGATTTCCAGCAGTACAGCAACGCGACGCGGCTCCTCATGGATTCGGTCACGAGCAACGATACGTCTACGGCGGCGCGCCATCGCCTCAAGGGACTCGGTAACATCGACGTGCGGCGGCCGGTGCTCTGGCTCAGGAATTCGACGCCGGTGCTGGGCGATTCATTGCTCGTCGAGAAGATCGACACTGGAAACTGGAAGCGGACCATCTCCGTGCGGGACTCGATCGAGCTCGACTGGCTCAGGCCGGGCGACGGCGCGCTCTACCGCGTCACGCCGATTGGCGACGGCATCTCGCTCGAGGGCACCGCCTACAACAACGCCGTGCACAGCGAGAATCCCTCGCGGCCCGGAGCGACGAAGGACCGCATCGTCGTCTACGAGCGCGACTCGATCGTCTACCTGCGTACGCTCGACTCGCTCGGCAGATGGGGTCGCGAGTTCCGCATCAGCGACGCGACCGATTCGGTCGACGCGGTACCCGCCCTTCCATGGTGGCAGCGTCCGGCGGCAAACTTCCACCCCGCGGTCGCAACCGTTCGCGACGACTCCGGGACTTCGTGCATGATCGTCTGGGAGCGCTTCGTCAAACCGGCGACCGTCACGGTCGAGGCGCGGCTGCTCAGGTACCTACCGCGGGCCGATGTCGATACTTTGCCGCCCGGCGTTCGGTTCCGCATTGCCAGCGCGCACCCTCTGTTACCGCCGAGCACCGCGCACGATAGCGATGGCGGTACGGCACATGCGCCCGCGGTCATCGGGATCGATCACGGCTATGTCGTCGCCTATCCGTCGACGGGATCGGGCGCGGGCATGAGCGTCACGCTCGTGCGTGACTTCGTGCGAACGAGCACGTCGGTCGATCCGAAAGACACCCTGACGACGCACCACATCAGGTGGCCGAACACCGCCGACCCCGTCATATCGGATTCCGCGTACTTCCCGACGCTCGCACACCGGCGCCACTGGGGCGAGTTCCTGCAGGGCTCGGGACACTGGCAATGTATCGTGGGAGCCGACGAGACGCCACCGGCCAACGGCGCGCACAGCGGGTTGATCGTCCACCTTGCATATCAGCAGGGGAGGCTCGATACGATGTCGTCGCAGTTCATCATGTACAACATGATCGCCGTCAACATCGCATCGCCCGGGGTCAAGCCCATCATGTGGGTCTCGCCGACCGAGCATGCCAGCGCCAATCTCGTCGCCTGTGGGTTCCTGCACCCTTCGATCGCGGCGGACTCGATCTCCGTCGGTGTCGCATTCCAGTCGAACGAATGGTACCGTCGCCGCCCGATCCTCCGCTTCCGCCAGAGCGACTCCTCGACGAGGTCGTATCCGTCGTGGACCACGCTGACGTATCAATGGGACAACGGCCCGGGCAACAAGGAGTGGCCGTCGTTGACGATGTTCCCGGCTGTCTCGCGCAGCGAGCTGCTCAGCGCCGTCGGCGGGCCAACCCGCAAGGGCGCTGTCGTCTGGTTCCGCACCGACGCTCCGAACACCATCGCGACGCAGGAGGTCTACCGCTTCGGCGCCAGGTCGGTGGCCCAGCTCCCGAACGGCGTGTTCCCGACGATGACCCTCGCGGCGAAGCAGAGCACGCAGTACTACGAAGCCACGAGCATCTTCTATCGCGCCGACACGTCGTATCGCGACACCATAGGGCGCCGGCCCGTCTCAACGCACGGCGTCTACTACCCCGCGCACCTCGAAAACGGGCCGCTCACACCGGCTGCGTACCTGAGAACCTCGGCCGTCTCCACGCGGTCGGTGCTCATGGGACAGTCGGAGATCCGCGCCATCGATGTGATGAGCGTTGCCTTCTGTGACCGGAAGAAGGACATCATCATCAAGATCGGAACGGACGATGACGACGAAGAGTTCGATGCGGGCGTGTCCCAACCCGGTCCGCCGCCGAGTTTCTTTCTGCCCGCGATCGACCAGGAGGACGCGGTCGAGTCGCTGGCCGACGCCGAGCGAATCACTCGCTCGGGGGTGTTCGAGACGGGAGCGACCCCGACCCTGATTAAGCGCCACGTCTCACGCTCGAATGACGCCGTCGCTTGGCTCAACACGCAGCCGTACGACTCCTCGTTGATGTCGTTCGCCGACGTGCGCGTGCTCACCGAGCTTGTTCGAGTCTCCGACAGCGCGGTCGTCTGGCGAGACGACACGATCTCGGTACGGGAGATGACGGTCGACACGCTCGCCGAGGAGGTCGAGCTGCCGACGCACCTCCTGTCGCCGGGCACCGGTGTCTTTGCGCGCATTCGGATGGTCCCGACCGCGGCGCTGGATTTCATGTTGAGCGGCGGTTTCTCGTGGGAGCCGGACACTGGCGCGTTCGCCTCAAAAGTCGCGCGGTGGTCGCCGCGAAGCCCACCGTCGTCGATCAAAACAGATGCTGCGATCGCGATGTTCGTTGTGCCGAACCCCGCACACGAGAGCGCGACGGTGATGCTCGAGACGCAGCAGCCGACCGAGATCGTCGTTACGCTCGTTGACGCGCTCGGTCGTGTCGTGCGGAGGTATCCGGCGCTCAACGCGTCGCGATCCGGGCAGTACGGCCTGCCGATCTCGCTCGAGGGTGTGGCGTACGGTCTGTACGTGCTTCGTGCCGAAGCGGCAGATGGTCCGTCGACATCGACGACGCTTGTCGTCGCGCCGTAGGAGCAACCGTGTGACGCACTCAGCCTTGCGCGGTGCATGAGCGAGATATTGGAAGGCCGCATCCCGATCATCCGGATGCGGCCTTCTCGTCGATCGTCGCATGTCGCCATACCACCAGTCGGTCGGAAGCTCCGCGAGAGATCAGCAGAGGCAGCGAACAATTACCACAGCTCGATGCCACGAGCACGGAGTGCCAAATGCACGATCACGCAGGCGCGCGCGGGTCACGGCGTGGCAGCCGTCGCGGGCGCTGTTGCGGCCGCTGTCGCAGTCGCCGGCGCCGGCACGCCTGCCGCCGGCGCCGCGATCGCGACCGATTCATCAACCTTGAAGGCGTGGCCGCAGGCCGGACAGCGCACGTGCCCCTCCGGATCCTCGAGCGCCTCCTTCTCCTCCTTGAACTCCGCGACGAAGCCGCTGGCGATCAGGCCCGACGGAAGCGCCGCCAGGCCTAGACCGAGCAGGGCGATGATGCCACCGAAGAGCTTGCCGACCGCCGTCGTCGGATAGACGTCGCCGTAGCCGACCGACGTCAGCGTGATGACGCCCCACCAGAGCGACTCGGGGATGTTCGCGAACTTGTCGGGCTGCGCCTCGTGCTCGAGGTAGTAGACGACGGTCGACGAGATCAGCAGCATCATCGCGATCACGGCGAACGACGCGTAGAGCTCGCTGCGCGTCCGGCTCACCGCGCGGCCGAGCATCCGCAGACCCTTCGAGTAACGGCCCAGCAGCAGCAGGCGCTCGAGCCGCAGCAATCGCAATCCCCGCACGACGCGCAGGTCGGTCACGAAGAGCGTGTGCAGGTAGAACGGCGCGACCGCAAGCAGGTCGACCATACCGAAGAAGGAGAATGCGTACCGCAGCCGCGCGAGCAACGGTGGGAGCTCGGGCCGCCCGACCGGACTCGACCAGAGCCGCAGCAGATACTCGATCGAGAAGATCGCCACCGACACCATGTCGAACAGGTGCAGCTCGCGGCCGAACGATGCCTCGATCGACTGCACCGACTCGAGCATCACCGCGATCACGTTGAGCACGATGAGTCCGGCGGTGAACGGGCGCACGACGCCCGCGAGCGAGCTCTTCGGCTCGACCGCGTGAAGGATGTCGTACGTGAGCTCCATCGTCCGTCGATACGAGCCCGCGTGTTCGGAGGCGATCCGTGTCATGGTGTTCCTACATCCCGCCGTAATCGACGAATCCCTTGTTGACCTCGACGATCTTCCGCGTCAGTCGGTAGACCCCGCCACCCTCGCGCGTGCGGCTGGCGTCGGTGTTGCCCTCGATCGTCGTGATCATGCCGCCGTCGACGCGCTCGATCAGTCCGGTGTGACCCTTGCCGCCGCCGAAATCCATGATGAAGATCTGGCCCGTGCGGACGAGCGACGTGTCGTTGACCGCCTGGGACTTCTTGATGCGACGAGCGCCGGCGCGCTCGGCGTTGTTCCAGTGGTTGAGACATCCCGCCGTCTTGAACATCGGATTGTCGCGGTCCATCGCCTTGGCCGCCTCATCGAACGACCAGTAGATGAACGCGCAGCACCACGCCAGGCCCGGCGGCACGCCCGTGCGACGTAGGTACTCGCTCACCTCGGGTCCCTTGTTCGAGTTGCGCGGCCGCTCGCGCACCTTCTTCGCCTCCTCACCGGCCGCAATCTCGAGCACGCGCGCGAGGTAGGAGCCGGCGGGCTTCGTGCTCGTCGGCACCGACTTCGGTCCGAAGAGCGCCTCCCACGTCAGCGAGCCGACCTCGCCGTCGGCCTTCAGCGGTCGCCCGGTCGTGTCGACGTGACGGGTCTGGAAGAGCTTGACGAGGGCCTTCATCCTCGGACCGAACGTCGGGTTGGCCGGGTCGAGGCGCTGCTCCGGATCGTTCGTGATGCCCATCATCTCGTTGAGCTTCGTCTTGAGGGCCGCGACGATCGACGCGTCGGATTCGCCCTGTTTGATGATCCTGCCGGGATACTTCATCGTGGTGCTCTCGATAGCGTGAGTGTGGAAACGTTGGCGCGATTTTAGCGCATTTGGGATCGTCCAACCGCAGGTGCAACTTCAACGGCGACCTACCGCCGGTCGGCACCGCGGCCCTTGTTCCAGTGCTGTCCACTCCATTGCCATGTCTCGACCCGGTCGACTCCTCCGACTGCTGGTTCTTCATTCCGCGGCGCTGCTGGCGCTCGCGTCGCCGGCCATCGCCCAGGATACCGTCGTCGTTCGTCGCGTCATCAGCGGCGCCATGCTCGAGCTCGAGTCGGGCGAGCGCGTCGCGCTGCTCGGCGTGGGGATTCCCCGCTCGCGCGTGATCGATGCGCAGCTCGTGCGCGACAATCTCGCCGGCATCGTCGAGGGCCGCACCGTCGTGCTGGTCGAGGACGATTCGCGGCGCACGTCGTCGCGCTCGCGCGCGCCGCGCGCCTGCTACCTCTACGTCGGCGACGCGCTCATCAATCTCGAGCTCATCGAGGACGGGTTCGCGACCGCCAGCTCGACGCGCCACTCGCGGCTCGGCGAGTTCAAGGCGGCCGAGCGCCTCGCGCGCAGCCGCCAGCTCGCCGCGTGGTCGAGCGAGACGCACCTGTCGGTCCGCTGCAACGCGACCGGACGCAACGGACGCTGCCGCGCGCTCACGCGCCACATCAGCGGTCGCTGCGAGCGACACCGCTGAGCGTTCGTTCGATCGTCGAGTTGGTGTGCGACACGGGATTGCAAAGATTCCGAGGCGGGGGGACACTCCGTGGGGGGAGCGCAATGTAGATCATCGCGAGCTGATCCGGCAACTGTCGATCGCGGCGATGCGTATCTTCGCGCTCATGCTGCAGCGCCTCGCCCGGAGCCTCCGACCCAGCGACGCCGCGCGGATGATCATCAGGATCGCCGTGTGGATCGTTCTCGTCTACTTCATCGCCGCGTGGATCATCCTCGCCATCGAGAGCGGCGAGCCGGGCGCGTCGATCGACACCTACGGCAAGGCGCTGTGGTGGGCGCTGGTGACGGTGAGCACCGTCGGCTACGGCGACCTCTATCCGGTGACTCCGCTGGGCCGCATCGTCGGCGGCACGGTCATCATCCTCTCGGTCGGTCTCATCGGCTTCATCGTCGGCAAGCTCGGCGAGCTCGGCTCCGAACTCTCACGCAGACGCTTCCTCGGCATGGACGGAACACCCTTCGAGCACCACTACATCGTCATCGGCTGGAACGAGATCGCGCGCATCGTCGTCAAGGAGATGATCGCCGCCGGCTTCCAGGTCGCGGCCCTCGTCGACGACGAGCGCGAGATCACCGAGATGCGCTCGGTCTTCACCGATCCGAAGACCTTCTTCGTCACTTTCGGCCTGCCGCAGGACGACGCGGCGTTCGCGCGCCTGAACATCCGCGAGGCGACCGGCGCGATCCTGCTGATCGAGGACGACACGCGCACGCTCATCACGGTGCTCGAGCTGCGACAGCTCAACCCGTCGCTGAAGATCACCGCGTACATCCGCAACTCGCAGCTTCGCAAGACGGTCGAGAATGCCGGCGTCAGCTACGTGATCTCTCCGAACGAGATCGTCGGCCGCATGATCGCCTCGGCGACGTTCGAGCCGGACGTCAGCCTGTTCCTCGAGGACCTGCTCTCGACGACGACCGCCGACGACGACCTCGACGTGCAGGAGTACCAGCTCAAGGGCGACCACGAGCTGGTCGGCCGCAGCTTCGGCGCCGCCGCGACCGAGCTCGAGCGCCGCACCTCCGCGCGTCTGCTCTGCTACAGCCGCCGCAGCGACGGCGCCTGGCGGCTGTCGTCGAACAGAAGCGACGAGACGACGCTGCACCCGAACGACTACCTGATCGTGCTCGCCGATCGCGCGTCGGGCCGGAGCCTGTCGAGCTACCTCGGCGTCGGTCAGGGACGTCGCGAGTCGTAGACCGACGCGCACCGAAAGGCCTTCGCGTCGGGTCCGATCCGGCGGCGGCCCCCCTAAACGCAGAAGCGCCCGTCCAATGGACGGGCGCTCCTGAAGATTCGAACGGATCTGTTCGGCTTAGTAGCCGCCGCGTCCGCCGCCGCCACCGTAGCTTCCGCCACCGTAGCCGCCACGTCCGCCGCCGCCGCCACGGCTTCCGCCGCCGCCGCCGAAGCCACCACTGCGCTCCTCGCGCGGGCGGGCCTCGTTGACCGTCAGCGAGCGTCCACCGATCTCGGTGCCGTTGAGCGCCTTGATCGCGGCCTCACCCTCTTCGCGCGAGGCCATCTCGACGAAGCCGAAGCCCTTCGAGCGACCCGTGTCGCGATCCGTGATCACCGTCGCTGACTCGACCGTGCCCGACTCCGAAAAGAGGCGGTTGAGGTCTGCATCCGTCGTGGAATACGACAGATTTCCGACATACAATTTCATCGACATAGAAAGACTCCTCTCCTACTGCGGAGAAGGATTCGAAGCGAGAACTCGATGCGCTTCTCTCCTGCGGTGGGAGCGAAGTCTCTCTGGTTCCAGTACTCGTACGAGCAGCTTCAGGTAAGAACGAAAATCCTCGTGCGTCGATGACCCACCACCCATTCGAGGGGCGGCACCGCTCATCCACGCAAGGAACGGTCTTCAAAGCTAGACAATCCGATCGACGCGACAACAGGAAAGTTTTACGATCGGTGTCACGGCCGGTCGGCGACCGTCGTCGCCCACGCCTTGCGCCCGCCTGGCCGACGGGCTATCTTGATCCCACACCCCCACGCCCCCCACGACCTAGTTCCTCCCCAGGACCGCTCCCCATTTCCTCCACTGCGAGTCATCGCGGCGTCCCGGAACGTCGGCGCGCCGTCGTGCTGTCTGCCCCCCTGAATGGCCGAACCATCCTTCGCACCCCCCCGAAGGGTGTCGAGCGGCCGTGCGTCGGGCGACCGGAGCGATCCGGTCGCCCGCGCTATTTCAGCCGCTCGCGCCAGACGACCTCGGGGATGCCGTTGGCCAGCACCTGGTAGTAGGTCACGTCGGCGGGGTTGCCGCGGCCGTTGAGGTCGATGATCTCGAAGCCGTGGTTGAGCCACCCGGTGCCGTCGCGCGGCGCGAGCCGGGCGTCCTCGATCGCGTAGCCCCAGCTCGCCTCCTCCTCCAGCGTCCTGATGCGCATCGGCCGGCCGGAGTGCCCGATGCACCGGGCGCGCAATCCGTGGTAGGGCTTGTAGATCATCAGGTTGTGCTCGTGTCCCCAGAACCACGCGGCGATCCGCTCGGCGTGCGGCTCGGCAAGGGCGACGAGCCGTCGGTTCATCCGGTCGAACGGCGGCTCGCGGTCGTCCTCGTCGCCGCCCATCGAGCTCATGTTCGAGAACGCCTGGTGATGCGACAGCAGGAACGTGCTGCCGGTGAACGTCTCGAGCTTGTGCTCGAGCCACTCGATCTCGTCGGCCTGCGGGATGTAGCCGAAGCGGTGCGAGTTGACGACGTCGTGGCGCGAGTCGTAGCCGGTGTCCATCGCGAGGAACTGCCAGCCGTCGTCCTCGCTGCGCAGCGCGAAGTAGCTCGCCGGCTGCGCGGCCTCGCCGTCGTTGAGCTCGCCGAGCAGCCAGTGGAAGCCGTAGCCGCCGCTGTAGTAGTCGTGATTGCCCGCCATGTTGAACACCGGGATCGGCGCGCGCTCGCTTCCCCGATGCGCGTGCCGGCGAATCGGGACGAGGAACTTCCGCCGACACTCGAGCTCGGTGCCCGCGAAGTAGATGTCCCCGAGATGGATGATCGCGTCGGGATCGAACGCGCACGCCGCGCGCAGCACCATCTCGGCGTCGTAGTAGCCGGTGCCCCAGTCGCTCAGCAGCGCGACGCGACCCTTCGAGGGAATGCGCCACTCGATCGTCGAGAAGTCGATGCTGCCGCCGCCCTCGCGCTTCCAGTTGTGATAGACCGGACGGCTGAGCTTGCCGGCGAACACCTTGAACAGGCCGACCGCGGTGCGGAAGAGCGAGCCGGCCGGACCCCGCGATCCGTCGGTCGCCTCGAGCAGGCGCTCGACGATGCGCTTGTCGATGGGGTTGTGCGCGAGCTCCGCCTCGGCAAGCTCGAGGTGCAGCGCCGACATCTCGGCGAGCTCCTCGTCGTGCGGTGGCAGATTCTGCTCGTCGCAGTCGACGCACGGATCCTTCGCCTCGACCACCGCCGCGGTCGCCGCCGTCGCGGGATTCTGCGCGTCGGCGTCGGTCGCCTCGGTGTCGTCGTCCTCGAGCGCCGCGCTGCCGGCGGCCGCCTCGACCGCCGACTGCCAGAGCGAGAGATGAGCGTCGTGTGCTGTCGAAAGTTCAGGCATGGGTACGATGCGAAGTGCGGAGTGCGCCGTGATTTCGAATCGAGGAGCGCAACTCCCGTACCGGACGCCCCCGTCCGTCGCGTCGGCCGCGTCGGATCATTGCGGTCGCCGAACAATTGCTAGATTCTCCCACCCCCCTTACGAAGTGTCCAACGCCCCACGGTCGATTCACTCAACCCCCTGAGGCTCTCCATGCTCCGTGTCCACCACGTACGGATTACCACGTCCCCCAGGATCGGAACCCGCGCGCTGATCGCCGTCGCGCTCGTGATCCTCTCGGCGGTGAGCGCGCTCGCGCAGCCGGTGCCGCCGCGCAAGGCCGACGGCAGCGAGCGCATCTCGCACCGCTACTGGAATCTGCTCACACCCGAGAAGTACGTCGAGGCGCTCGATCACGTCGCGCGCATGCCCGACGAGAACGACGGCAAGCAGGGATCGTCGCTTCTGCGGACGACGCGCTGGCAGGGCATCGGACCGGCAATCGTCAGGATCACGCCGACGATCGGCTGGCACGGCCGCATGCGCGCGATCCGATGGTATCGCAATCCGATCACGAGCAGCTTCGAGACCTATCTCGGCGCCTCGAGCGGCGGACTCTGGTTCGGCAACTTCGCGCTCGTCCTGCGCGTGTGGACGTCGCTCGGCGACGCGCTTCCCAACCCAGCGGTCGGCTCCTTTCTCATCGACTCGCTCGACCCGAACACGATCTGGGTGGGCACCGGCGACTGGCGACGCTACGGCGGCGCGGGGCTCTTCAAGACGACCAATCGCGGCGGCACGTGGGAGCGTGTGCCGATCACGCGAGGGGATGTGATCCCGGGCGCCATCACCGGCCTCGAGTACGGACGCAATCGCTCGACGATGTACCTGGCGAGCGACCGCGGATTCTTCGTCTCGAGCGACGGCGGCGCGACGTGGAATCGCAGCGCGACCGATCAGCCCGCCGGCGCCAACGTCTACGACATGGTCATCGACCCGACCGATCGCAACTACATCTACCTCGCCGCGCCCGCGTCGACCGGACTCACCCGCTCCAGCGACGGCGGCGCCAACTGGATGCGCATCAACAGCGGCATCGACCTCGGCCGCGCCGGCGCGACCACCGCGATCGCCATCGCCGCATCCTCACCCAACATCCTCTACGCCGCGACCTCCGACACCTCCGGCCGCGGCGGCATGATCTACCGCTCGACCAATCGCGGCACCAACTGGACGCCGACCTCGACGCCGCTGCCGTACATCGACGGCGGACAGTCGTTCCACGCGCACGCGCTCGCGGTCGCGCCCAACGACCCGAACAAGGTCTACGCGGGCTCCGTGGGCTTCATCCGCTCCGTCGATGCCGGACGCACGTGGGAGTGGCGCGAGTCCGGACACGCCGACCTCACGTCGATCGAGTTTCTTCCCGGGGATCCGAACTACGTCTACATCCTGAGCGACGGCGGGCTGTTCATCCACAACGATGAGACGAACGTCGTGCGGAACATTTCGGAGGCTTTCACGCCATCGGCGCCGATCCAGGCCTACTCGCTCGAGGACGCGTGGTCGAACTCGAAGGTCATGGTCTCCGGCACCCAGGACAACGGCACGCTCCTGACCCAGCAGGCCGGCGAGCGCGACAAGGTCTGGACGAGCATCGGCGGATGCGACGGCGGCAACACGATCTCGATCGATCCCCGCGATCCGAACCGCATCTACTTCAACAGCTGGTGCGGCGCGAGCAATCCGCGGTTGCTTTCGAAGGACATGGGGCAGACCAGCGGAGACATCAGCTACGGACTCCCCGAGATCTACTACACGCCGCTGCGCCTGAACAAGGGCAACACGAACGGTCCGTTCACGGTCACGCGCACGCACTTGTACTTCTCCTCCGGCGACGAGATCCGCTGGCTGCGCGCGACGACCGCGCCCGGCGCGGACTTCGACACGCTGCGCGAGGCCGTGCGGATGATGACGGTGAACTTCCAGAACGACGGACCGGTCGCGGCCTACACGTGGTTCTGGCACAACCCGCCGGCCACCGACGGCCGGCGCATGACGATCCATCGCGGCACGCCCGGCGCAATGACCATGCTGCAGCGGACGATGCCCGGCAACGAGGTCATCAACATGGTCGTCGTCGATCGATGGAGCGCGAACGTCGCGTACGCGATGACGGTCTGGCCGGCCCGCGTCTACCGCACGACGAACCAGGGCGACACGTGGGAGAACATCACCGGCAATCTTCCCGACGTCACGAGCTGGGACCTCGTGACGCTGCCGTCGAACCCGCGCGTAATGTTCATCGCCACCGACGTCGGCGTCTTTCGCACGTCGACCGACGGCGCATCGTGGTCGCGCTATCAGAACGGTCTGCCGATCGTTGGCGCCAACAGCTTCTCCTACATTCGCGGCGAGGGATTCGACACGCTGCGCCTGGCGACGTTCGGCCGCGGATACTGGCAGCGCGTGATCGACGGATCCGACCCGATCGCCTGGCAGATCGACACCGCCCGGCTCGGCGCATTCTCGCTGCGCGACATCGCGGTCGTGCGGCCGGGGCTGCTTCCGGGTCTTGTCGATACGGTCGTCACCGTTGGAGCCAGCGGCATCATCGGGCTCAGCGTCGACGATGCGCAGAGCTTCCGCTTCGCGGGCCTTCCCTCCGGCATCCTTCTGCGCGGCGTCGCCGCCAGCGACTGCACGCACGTGACCGCCGTCGGCGACGACGGCACGATCATCCACTCGAACACCACGGCGCGCGAATGGACGATCGTCGGCTCGGGCGTCTCGGTGCCGTTGCGCGGCGTGACCTTCGTCGGCGACGTGGGCTGGAGCTTCGGTGACGACGGCGTGATCCTGCGCAGCACGAACAAGGGAGCCGCCTGGGAGCGCGTGTACAACCTGAAGGGCACGAACTGGAACGCCGCGTCGTTCATCGACGCGAACACCGGGTGGATCGTCGGCGGCGCTGGCGGACAGGCCCCGCAGCCGATGCTCGCGCGCACGACCGACGGCGGCGTCCAGTGGATTCTCTGGCAGTCGCCGCCCGCGGTCTTCACGAGCATCCAGATGCTCGACGCCGACAACGGCTACGCGACCGGCGACGGCGGCATCCTGTATCGGACGACCAATGGTGGCTCGAGCTGGGAGGATCGGCCGAGCGGGTTCAAGACGACGCTCACCGATCTGGTCGCGCTCTCGTCGGAGATCGTGTACGTCACGACCAGCGACGGTCGGATTCTGCGGACCGGCGATGGCGGCAAGAGCTGGCAGGCCGAGGAGGACATTCAGGCGCTGGGAGCGCTCTACGCGATCACGAAGGGAACCGGAGAATTGATCGCCGTCGGCGACAGCACGGTCGCCTTCGTGCGCATCGGCGGCGAGGCTCCGCTCGATACCGTCGGCAAGCCGCCGTACATTGAACGATTCACCGCGGGCGCCCTCGCGGACGCGGCCCGCACCGGGGCGCGGATCGAGTCGATCGCTCCGAACCCGACGGCGGACGGAACGACGATCGGTTTCACGATCGCCGCGCGCGGTCCGGTGACGATCGCGATCCACACGATGCTCGGCGAGCCGATCGCGGTGCTCACCGAGCGCACGCTCTCGCCCGGCAGGCACAGCGTGACGTGGGATGGCGCGGACGCGAGCGGCCGACCGGTCGCCGCCGGAGCGTACCTGGTGCGAATCACCGCGGGCTCGACGATGACCAGCGGCCGGATCGCGGTCGTGCACTGACAACCAATCGAGGATCCGAACGATGTCGGAATCGGTTCAGAAGAAGTCGGGCGCCGGCAAAGGCGTCGGCATCGCGGTCATCACGATGATCCTTCTTGGACTGCTCCCCTTCTGGTTCCTGATGATCGCTCCGGCGATGCGTCACGATCGTCTGATGGAAAAGGGCGTGCGGGCGAAGGGGCGCCTGCTGTCGGTCGAGGAGACCGGCACGGTCATCAACGACGTGCCGGAGATCGAGTTGGTCGTGGAGTTCACGCGCGCCGACGGCGTGCTCGACACGACGACGACGGACTTCGTGCCGACGATGCGGTCGCTGCACCTGTTCCAGACGGGAACGCACGTGACCGCCGCGTACGATCCGGAGGATCCCGAGGAGCTGACGATCATCGAGCTGACGACCTCTCCCATGCAGTTCACGGCATCGCCGTCGACGTCGGCCGCCGACTCGATCGCGCGCGTCGCGGACTCGCTTCGGCAGGAGCTCGAGCGATTACAACGAAGATGACGGGCGTCATGTGACGCTCCGTGGTGTCTCTCGAAGTTGGAGCGTGCGCAGGCTCCTCCACTTGGGCAGGGGCGTGCGGAAGGACGGATAATCATCGACCACAGGAGACCCAATGAGACTGAACTTCGTTTCTCTCGTCGTGGCGGCCGCGGCGCTCGTATTGACGGCGTGCAATGCCGACGTCGACATCGAGCCGGGCGCCGACTCGACCGCGGCGATGATGGACACGACAACGGTGCCGCCGCCGGCAGTGACCGACACGAGCGCGCTCGTCGACACGACGACGACCACGACGACCACGACCACGACGGAGACGACGTCGGGCACGACCGACGCGACGACGGGCGGCACGACGACGCCGTCGACGAGCACGTCGACGACCACGACGACGAAGCCGACGACGAGCGCTCCCACGACCTCGGGCGGCACGACGACGCCTCCGGCATCGACTCCTCCGCCATCGACGCCTCCGCCGTCGACTCCTCCACCGTCGACGCCGCCGCCGACGACCTCGACGCCGCCGACCGGTGGCGCCGACGCGAAGGCGACGTTCCTGGCGCAGAAGTGCAACACGTGTCACAACGTGCCGTCGGCGAGCATCTCGAAGACGATGGCCTCGTCGAAGGCGCCCGATCTGAAGGGCGGACGCTCGGCCGCGACGATCGTCGGATACCTGAAGGGGACCGAGTCGATCAACGGCAAGAAGCACGTAAAGAAGTGGACCGGCTCCGAGGCCGATCTGCAGGCGGTCGCGGCCTGGCTGGCCGGACTGTAGCGGACCTGGTGCGGTAGACAAAAGAAGCGGGGCGGTTCATGATGAACCGCCCCGCTTCACGTTTCCGGCCGTGTGATCGAGTCTAGCGCGCGACCGTCAGCGTTGTGCTGGTGGTGACGCCGTCGATCGCGATGCGCACGAGGTACGTGCCGCTGGCCAGTCCGTCCGTCGTGATCGGCAGCGCATGGCTGCCGGCCTCGTAGCGACCGCCGGCGACGCGCTCGACCAGGCGGCCGAGTCCGTCGTGCAGCGTGACGACGACGTCGCCCGGAGCGCCGATCGTGAAGTCGAGCATCGCGCTCGCGCTCGTCGGGTTCGGGCGCAGCGACTCGACGCGCAGCGCGCGCGACTCGCCGGTGATGCCGCTGACACCGTCGCTGGCGCCGCCGTTGCCGGTGCGTCCGCTCTGGTCGTCATCGCGCTTCGCTTCGAGCGTCTGTCCGCCGAGCTGCACGGTGCGGGTGCCGAGGCTGCTCGGAATCTCGAGCGTCGCCGAGGAGGCGCCCTGCGTCTGCGGGCTGAACGTCACCTGGAGATACTCCGTCTGTCCCGGAGCCAGGTCGAGGCGCGGCAGCGTGCCGAGCGAGTAGTTCGCCACGTCCGCGCCGGTGATCACCGGCGTCTCGATGCGGACGGGGAACGTGCCGTTGTTCGTGATCGTGACCGTGCGGCGCACGTACTGGCCGACCGGGATGCTGACCTCGTCGAAGAGCGAGGTCGGTGCGACCTCGAGCTGGGCGACGCCAGCCTCGCCTCGGATCCCGACGCGGATCGTGTCCTCGGTCGTCGTGATCACCTCGAGCACCGCGCGGCGTGCGCCGGCGAGTCCGGTCGGCGCCAGCTCGACGTCCAGCTCGAGCCGCTGGCCCGGCAGCACGCGCGTCGGCAGCGACGGCCAGGGCTTCGCAACCGAAGCGCGGAACTCCGCGGCGTCCGGTCCGACGATCGAGATCTGACGGATCTCGACGAGCGCCGTCGACGAGTTCTCGAGCACCGCGGTGCCGGCGACGAGGCCGCCGACGAGAACCGGCGGCAGCACGAGGTTCGACGCGTCGAGACCGGCGCGACCGAAGCCGTAGAGGTCGACGCGGTAGACACCGCGCTCGCTCAGGCCCGGCAGCCAGATCGCCGAGTCGTTGGTCTGCAGCATCAGCGTCGCCATACGCGTTCCCGAGCGCGACGGAGTGAAGCGCACCGTGATGTAGTCCGTCGCGCCCGGAGCGATGCGGTACGTGTTGGTGACCGCATCGACCGGCGTCGCCGCCAGCACGTCGAGGAGCTCGAACTCGTTGACGTCACCGGAGATGATGCGCAGCTTGTCGCGGCGGATCAGCAGGTCGCAGGCTCCGGCGTTGCTCACCGCGAAGCGCGTCGTCACCGTGTCGTCGACCGGGATGCTCGGCATCACGACCGGACGCAGCGGCGAGCCCGTCGCATTCGACGCAAGCTGGGCGCCGACCGCGCGGGCGACGAGGTCGAAGCGGACGAGGCCCGGCGTCTGCACGCCCGCTGCGTTCGTCGCCATCAGGTTCTGTCCGTTCGTCTGGACGTAGGCGCGCGCGTAGCGGCGGCCCGCCTCGGTGCCGACGAAGACGACGTAGATCGTCCGCGACGTTCCCTCGCGAACGATCAGCGGAAGCGTCAGCGCCTGCTCCGGCGTCAGCGGCGCCGTTCCCGGCGCGAGCATCAGCATGTAGTCGGTCGACGGGATGGGCTGGCCCATCGCGTCGCGCAGCAGCGGGAACGGTCCGGTTCCCTGCATGTAGAGCGTGTCGGTGCGATAGATCGTGATCGCGCTGATCACGAAGTCGCCGTTGCCGGTGTTGCGCACGACGATCGGCATCGCATTGACCTGCGAGCCGACGCACGAGAGCAGTCCGTTGTACATCGTCTGCGTCGAGTCGAGCACGACGCCGTCGCTGACGAGCTCGCCGCCCGGCGCCGACGAGAACGCGCGCAGCAGGTACGTGCGAACGTCGCAGCCGGCGGTAACCGTCAGCGTCGCCTCCTGCGCCGCGACGCCGGTCGGCGCGAACGTGATCGTCGGGGAGATCGCCTCACCGCCCGAGAGCGTCGCGCCGGTCGTCGAGATCGAGTACTGGCCGGTCGGATCGACGAGCTCGAAGCTGACCGGAAGCGTCGTCGCGGCCGGGTCGTTGTTGATGTTCGCGATCGTCATCGGAACGAACGTCGCGGATTCGCCGCGGGGAACGACGACGCCGGCCATCAGCGTGTCGCCGCTGGCCATGCCCGTCGTGCCGCCCTCGGCGACGTAGCCGGTGAAGCTCGCCTGCGGCGTCGCGGTCGCCCGGAGCCCGTAGACGCGCTGCGTGCCGTCGCCGAGCGTCAGCGTCAGCGTCGCCGGACGGGGTCCGGCGCACGTCGGCGTGATCGTGAAGGTCGGCGTGAGCGGCGTGCCGGACTCGAGCGTGCCGCTCGACGGCGAGATCACGTAGTCGGCCGCGTTGGCGCCGGTGACCGTGAGCGAGTACGTCTGCGACGGGCAACCGCCGGCCGGAACCGTCATCGTGAACGGCGTGAACGAGGCCGAGCTTCCAACGCGGACGCTGGTCGCGGTGAAGAGCGTGTCGCCGGCGGCCATCGCCGCGGTGCCGCCCTGATCGATCGTGCCGCTGAGCACGACGCCGCACGGCGCCAGGCGATAGAGCGTGTTGTCGGCGATCGTCGTCGGGTCGACGCGGTTGTCGACCGTCGAGGAGCTGGCCGTCGGGCTCGTGCCTGGCGTGATGCTCACGTACGACGCGCCGCGGACGGCTGCGATGCCGATCGAGGCGCCGTCGCCGTTGTAGGAGTTGCCCTCGAAGCCGGTGTACCAGAACTCGATTGCGTTCGAGCCCTCGTACAGCCGGGTCTGGAACGTCGCGTAGTTGTAGTTGTAGTAATCGTACTCGATGTCCTTCCACTCGATCACCAGCACGCGGTTCGGCGCGGAGCCGAAGAGCTTGTAGCGGATCGTGCCGTTGAAGCCATCGTCGTTGCACTGTCCGGGAACGCGCATGTCGTCCCAGAGCGCCGCGATCTGCGGGATCGAGTCGAGGGTCTGGCCGTAGGTGCCGCTGCAGCCGCCACTCGTCTGGTCGAGCAGGTTGACCCAGCACGACGATACCTTCGTCGTGCCGAATTGCGTGAAGAGTCCGAGCAGTCCGTTCGTCGAGGCCGAGAACTTCGCGTAGGCGACGTCATCGAAGGTGAACGTGAATCCGATGTTCGCGACGCTGCTTGCGTTGTCGTCGATGTTCGTGCCGCTGCACTCCTGCGAGCCTTCGAAGAGCTCGGTCGCGCCCGACATATCGTAGCCGGTGCCGGTTCCGCTGCTGAACGTGTACGTCGCGAGGTTCGCGCGCACGGTCGTCGTCAGGAGAAACAGCGCCAGCAGCAACAGAGTAGCCTGTAGCCGTTTGGGGGATGGCATGCGTGTCCTACCTCATGGAGGATGGTGCTTGGGATGAAGAGATGCGAGAAGGGTCCCGCCCGTATCACCGCGGTCATTCGTACGATCGTGGCAATCTCCGGCCGTGCCGGACGTGAAACGCAAGCGGACCCGCGTGGAACTTACTGCTCCGACGCCACTGACCAAACCCTTTGATACACGCAGGTGACGGACGGTAACCGCCGAACCTGACGGCGGAAATGTTCACGATGACGGGATCACCGTTTCTCTCGCGAAAACGGCGCGGGCGGGCTCTTCCGAGCCCGCCCGCGCCGGTTCATCCCATTCGCCTCGACCGCCATTTTTTTTGGCGGCCGAAGCGTCGCGCTGCGTCCGGGCCCATGGCCCGGAGCATCGTTTAGCGCACGACCGTCAGCGTCATGCTCCGGCTGGCTCCGTCGGCGGAGACCCGGACGTGATAGACGCCGCCGGCGAGCGTGCCGGTATCGAAGCGGATCGTGTGACGTCCGGCATCGTAACGCCCGCGCGCCATCTCGGCCACGAGCCGTCCGAGTCCGTCGTGCACCGTCACGACCACGTCGGCCGCGCGAGCGGTCCACACGGTGACCTCGGCCGCGCCCGCGGTCGGGTTCGGTCGGATCGCGTCGACGCGAAGTCCGCCCGTCGTCGCCACGTCGAATCCGCTGACGCCGTCGTCCGGCGTCGTCTCACGGTCGATCGTCACGAGCGACCCGCCGCCGAGCTGCACCGTGCGTGTGCCGAGGCTGCTCGGGATCTCGAGCGTCGCCGAGGACGTTCCCTCCTGCTCCGGACGGAACGTGACCTCCAGGAACTCGCTCTGTCCGGCATCGATGTCGCGTCGCGGCAGCGCCCCGATCGTGTAGTTGGCCGCGTCGACGCCGGAGATGAACGGCGTCTGCAGGCGAACCGGGAACGTGCCGTTGTTGGTGATCGTCACGGTCCGGCGGACATACTGTCCGATCGGGATGTTGACGTCCTCGAAGAGCACCGTCGGTCCGACCTCGAGCTCGGCGATGCCCGCCTCGCCACGAACGGCGACGCGGATCGTGTCCTCGGTCGTCGTGATCACCTCGAGCACCGTGCGACGCGCTCCGGCCAGGCCGGTCGGCGCCAGCTCGACGCCGAGCGCCAGCTTGCCACCGGGCAGCACTGCCGCCGGAAGCGTCGGCCAGGGCTTCGTCGCCGATGCGCGGAACTCGGCCGCGTCGTCACCGACGAACGAGATCTGCCGCACGTCGACGACTCCGTTCGACGAGTTCTCGAGAATCGCCGTTCCGTCGACGACGCCGCCGACGAGAACCGGTGGCAGCACGAGGCTCGACGCGTCGAGTCC
>DATLHO010000193.1:0-10354 GCA_035539855.1 Kapaibacterium sp. (SeqCode)
AAGAGCAGGCGGAGGAAATCGTAGATCTCGGTGACCGTTCCGACCGTCGAGCGGGGATTGTTCGAGATCGTCTTCTGTTCGATCGAGATCGCCGGCGACAGTCCCTCGATCAGATCGACCTCCGGCCGCTCCATCAGCCCCAGGAACTGTCGCGCGTACGGCGAGAGACTCTCGACGTAGCGGCGCTGTCCCTCGGCGTAGATCGTGTCGAAGGCGAGCGACGACTTGCCAGAGCCGGACAGCCCGGTGATGACCGTCAGCGACTCGCGCGGAATGCTCGCGTCGACCCCCTTGAGGTTGTGCTCGCGCGCACCGCGCACGACGATACCGTCGAACGCGTCGTCAAAGCCGCCTTCGCCGGTGCGATCGGCGGTCGGGAGCCGCCCCTCCGTGTTATATTCGCGCTCGTCGCGTGTCTGCCCTTCGTTGTCGCCGCTCTGCGTCATCGTGTCTTCGAGGCCCCCGCGGGGGACCGGAAATAGGGGACGGGAGATTGAGTCGAACCGGACAAGTTACGCTTTCCCCGCCCCGGCGATCAAGCCACGCAGAGGCGCGCGGGCGACGCCGGATCGACGGCGACATCGGCGACGGCACGACCTTCGCAGTGGTCCGCGGAAGAGTCGACACCTCCGAATCAGCCCGCCCCGGCCTGCGCCCGTTGCGCACGCCGGCAGCCGGGTGAATAGAACGTCATGTCCTCCATCATACACTATCACGAGAACGATCGATGAAGCTCGATTTTCGCGCGCTCCGCGCACTCGGTGCGGCGCTCCTCGTCGGGGGTCTGGCCCTCGGCACGACCGGCTGCAGTGACGATCCCGCGCCGGCGCCGCCGCCGCCACGGTACGCTCCGATCACCGCGTTCAACGGCATCTCCGATCTTCAGACCATACAGTTCAAGATCGGCGACAAGATCGTCGTCTCGAATTCGGCCTATGGCAACCCGACGACGATCGACAGCGCCCTGGTCGGCACCGCGACGCAGGTGAAGGTGCTCACCGTCAACGGCCAGGAGCTCTCGACCGCGACCGTCGCGATCGACACCGGCCGTTCGGTCTGGGTGATCGCCGCCGGCTCGGCCGTCACGCCGAACAAGCCCGACATCTTCGGCGTCTCGCACCAGGAGCTCGCGCCGTCGCAGACGCGCGCGACCATCCGGATCATCCACGCATCGTCGGATCTCGGCAAGATCGACGTCCACGAGACCGAGGCGACCGGCCTGCTCTTCGCCAACGACCTCGACTACAAGGGCTCCAGCGAGTTCTTCTCGGTGCCGACGACGGTCCAGACCCTGTCGGTGACCGGCTCGGACAACACGACCGAGAAGCTCACGATCAACGTCGCGCCGGCCCTGGAGGCCGGCAAGGTCTACAACGTCATCATCTACGGGACGACCAATCCCGACGCCCAGACCGCGCTGAAGGTCCAGGGCAAGATCGTTCCGGAGCCGTAGGCGACCGGACGCGATGTGACCGAACACGACGAGCGCCGCTCTCCTGCCGGAGAGCGGCGCTTCGTCATTTGGGGCCTCCGTACGCTAATTCGCTTCTCCAACTATGACGGGCGCGCTTGCTAGAAGAACGGTCAAAGCGTATACTCATCACGTCTCGCCATCGCCCGGACCCGGGCGTGACCCGACCACTGGAAAGCGCACATTCTTTTCCGATAGGAGGTATTCCGTGGTAGCTGAGATCAAGCCCGAACACGTCCGCACCATTGTGCTTGCCGGCCACGGCGGCGCCGGGAAAACGACGCTCGCCGAGGCCATGCTCTTCGCCGCACATGAAACGACGCGGCTCGGCAAGGTAGAGGACGGAACCACCGTCAGCGACTACCACCCCGATGAGATCGACCGCTCGATCTCGATCAACCTCTCGGTCCTCAACGCCAATTGGCGTAACCACAAGCTCAACATCCTCGACACCCCAGGTTTTCCCGATTTCATCGGCGAGCTCAAGAGCGCCGTCCGCGTCTCCGACACGTTGCTGATGTGCGTCGACGCGTCGACCGGCGTCGGCTTCGGCGCCGATTCGGCGTGGGAGTTCGCCGCCGAGTCGAACATCCCCGTGCTGTTCGTGCTGACGAAGGTCGGTGTCGAGCAGGCACACTTCGAGGAGACGCTCAACTACCTCCGCGACCATTTCAGCCGCGACATCGCGCCGCTCGAGTATCCCGTCTACGAGAACAAGACGCTGACCGCGACCGTCGACATCCTCGCGATGAAGTCGATGCACTTCAAGGAGGATGGATCGCACGAGGACGGACCGATCCCCGACTTCCTGCTCGGCCGTGTTTCGGAGCTCCGCAGCCAGCTCATCGAGACGCTCGCGGAGTCCGACGAATCCCTCATGAACGCCTTCTTCGAGAACGGCGAGCTGACCGACGAGCAGATCGACCAGGGACTCAACGCGGCGCTGCTGCAGCGCAAGATCTTCCCGCTCTTCGCCGTGCAGAGCACGCGCGAGATCGGCGTGACACCGCTGATGGACTTCATCGTCGATCACTGCCCGAGCCCGCTGGACATGCCCGCGCCCGTCGCGGCCGTGCCCGGCAAGAGCGAGCCGGTCAACATCACCGATCCGAAGAACGGCGATCCGGTGCTGTTCGTCTTCAAGACCGTCAGCGAGCCGCACGTCGGCGAGCTCTCGTTCTTCCGCGTCTTCGCCGGCAGCGTTCATCCCGGCCTCGACATGGTCAACACGTCGACCGGCACGACCGAGCGCCTCGGCCAGCTCTTCACGATCAGCGGCAAGAACCGCAAAGAGGCCCAGACGCTCTCCTACGGCGACATCGGCGCGGTCGTCAAGCTCAAGAACACGCACACGAACAACACCCTCGCCGGCAAGTCGCGCCAGGTGACGATCCCGACGATCTGGTTCCCGGCGCCGATCGCCGACGCCGCGGTCGTGCTCAAGGGCAAGGGCGACGAGGCGAAGGTGGCAGAGGGACTCCACATGATGCATGAGGAGGATCCCACGTTCAACGTGTACATCGACCCCGAATCGCACCAGACCGTCATCAGCGGCCTCGGCGAGCTGCACCTCGACGTCATCCTCAAGCGGCTGAAGTCGAAGTACGGGCTCGAGGTCGAGATGAAGGCGCCGAGGATTCCGTACCGCGAGACGATCCGCAGCTCGACGCTGTCGCACTACCGGCATAAGAAACAGACCGGCGGCGCCGGTCAGTTCGGCGAGGTGCACTTCTACATCGAGCCGTGGGAGGAGGGCAAGCCCGTGCCGCCACAGTATCCGGTGCGCGGCGAGGAGCTCGAGGACCTGCGCTGGGGCGGGAAGTTCCATTTCGTCAACTCGATCGTCGGAGGCTCGATCGACGCCCGGTTCGTCCCGGCCGTGCGCAAGGGCGTCCACGAGATGCTCGAGCGCGGCGCCTACGCCGGCTACCCGGTCTCGAACGTCCGCGTGATCCTCTTCGACGGCAAGATGCACCCGGTCGACTCCAACGAGAACGCCTTCAAGACGGCGGCGCGCATGTGCTTCCGTGACGGCTTCCGCGCCTGCAAGCCGCAGTTGATGGAGCCGATCTGGAACGTCGAGATCACCGCTCCGGCCGACTACATGGGCGACATCATGGGCGACCTGAGCTCGCGCCGCGGCCGGATCATGGGCATGGACTCCAAGGGATCGAACCAGGTCATCAAGGCCCAGGTGCCGCTGGCCGAGCTCTACGGGTACGCCGCGCGCCTGCGCTCGCTGACCCAGGGCCGCGGCAGCTACACGCGGTCGTTCAGCAACTACGAGGAGATGCCGAAGGAGGTCGAGGCGAAGATCGCCGCGGCAGCCGAGATGCACGAGGAGGAGGCGTAGGCTCGCTTACGGACGTCGAACGGACGCCGCCTCTCCATCCACGACGAACGAACGAAGCCCGCTGCAGCAGTCGCTGCAGCGGGCTTCTCGATTGAGTCGGGCGCAGTACGCGATAGTGGTTGTCGCGCGTGCGGTCGAATGCTCTGCGGACGGTGCACCGGAGGGTGCGAGTCGTCGCGTCAGCTACCGGCGAGGGTCTGCTCGACCGGGAGTCCGTCGTCGAAGCGCACCAGGGCGGCTCCGCGGAAATCGTCGACGAGCTCGGCCAGAAGGCTCTGGCACAGACGCTCGGTGCTGAAGAGTCCGATCGACACCTGGTACTCGGTGCGGCCGTCGATGACCGAGCGGGTCAGCAGCACGTCATCGTGGCCGGCGTCGGCCAGGCGGTGCTGCAGCGCGATCGCTTCGTCGAACTCGTTCGTCCGGGCCACCCGGACGGAAAAACCGCGCATCACCCGGGCCCGGCCATTGTCGTCGAACGTCATGTTCGCCGGGAACTCCTTCGGGGAAAAAATCTCGAGGCGCACGTTGCCGGTGCCCCGGCCACGGATGCCCAGTCGCTGGGCGGCTGCCTCACTGAGGTCGAGGAGGCGCCCCCGCACGTACGGTCCCCGGTCGTTGATCTTGACGAGAACCGATTTGCCCGTTTTTTCGTCGATTACGCGGACAAGCGTTCCGAAGGGGAGCGTCTTGTGCGCGGCCGACATCTCGTTGCGGTCGAACCGCTCGCCGCTGGCGGTCTTGCGGCCGTGAAAGCCGGGTCCGTACCAGCTGGCGTGTCCATTCAGCGTCTTCTGCGGCTGGAGCTCCATTGCCGAGCTCGAATCGACGACCTGCTCCTCATCCGCCGCAAGGGCGGTGTAGAGCGAGTCGACATTCATCGTGTTCGGCGCCACCGGCCCTGTGGACGGCGTCGTGCTGGCAAGCCCGGCCACGGCGACGACGGTTCCACTGGCGACGATGGTGGCGATACCGATTCCGATCAGCGTTCTCCTCGTCCACGAGCCCTGCGTGGCGAGGGTACGTTGTGCATGTAGGTCCACATGCCCTCCGTCATTGGTTCAACTTCTGTTTGGCGGGCGACCCTCGAGGGGTGCTCCGGGAGGCGGCCAAACATAGGTTTTACCCTCTGGCGCGGGGCTTAATTCTTATTCATCGTTTTCTCGTAGAGCCGGTAGGTCTTGTAGACGCGACCGCCCAGGAGCTTCGCCGCGCGGTTCATCATCTCGTTGTCCTCGAGGATCCAACTGGCCTCGCCGCCGACGTAGCCGTGACCGTTGACCATCCGCGTCCCGATCTCATAGTAGAGCACCGAGTCGACGCCGCGGCGCTGGAACTCAGGCAGGACCCCAAGAATCACGATCCGGCCGCGTTTGATCTTCTTCTTGCCGAGCAGCAGCCGCAGCCCGGCTCCAATCATTCCGCCGCCGCGATTGTCGATGAGCGCCTGGTTGATGTCCGGCAGACCGAGCGCGAAGCCGACGGCACGACCGTCCTTCTCGGCGAAGATCACGAAGTCGCGCTCGGCGATCTGGCGCAGGTCGGCCGCGGCGAAGTTGAATTCCGCGTCGGTCATTTTCACGAATCCCCAGGTAGGAATCCACGCCTGATTATAGATCGAGCGTATGGTCTCGATGTCGCGCTGGAACGCCGATTTCGGCTTGAAATCCGCCGTGCGGATGGTCACGCCGTCACGCTCGCGGACGCGCGTCTGGACGCGCTCGAGCTTCGGGGTGATGAAGTCGCCGGCGGGTAGCCAGTACGCGTAGAGATCCTTAACTCCTGTTAACCCAAATGATTCGATTAACGCGCTGTAATACTTGGGGTTGTAGGTCATGAGGATGTTCGGCGGGTCATCGAACCCTTCGACGAGCAGACCGGCCTCGTCGTTCATCGAGGGATTGACCGGTCCGCGCATGCCGGTCATTCCGCGCTCGGCGAGCCAGCTCTCGGCCGCTGCCAGGAGGGGATGGGCGACGGCAGTCTCGTTGACCGACTCGAAGAATCCGAAGAACCCGAGGCGGTCGCCGTGCTCCTCGTTGTGGTTGCGGTTGATGATCGCCGCGATCCGCCCGACCGGCTCGCCGTCGCGCCGGGCGATGAAGAGCTCCATCTCTGCGTGTTGGTAGAACGGATTGCGGGTCCGGTCGAGGAGTTTGCGGCGGTCGGCGATCACGGGCGGAACCCAGTTCGGATCGCGTTTGTACAGTGGCCAGACGAGGCGGATGAACGTGTCGAGGTCGCGTTTCGAACGGACGGGAGAGATCGTGATCGGCATGGCAATGCGCCGGCTGACGCCGGCGGCTACAGGGTAATCCGGATCTGGAATCGAATGCGCCAGGTCTCGGTCTGGGATGTTCCGCCGCCGCTGTTCAACACCGATTCGCTGGAACTGCGAACCTCGCGCTGGAACTGCAGGACGTAATTGCGCAACGACTCGGCGTCGTTGAATGCGGTCAGGGGGACCTCGAGCGACGCGAGGCCCACGGAGGGATTGGCAACCTCGCCACCGTAGCGGAAGACGATCTTGCCGAACTGGCTGACGAAGTTCAGGCGGGTCTGGTCGATGTTGTCGCCGAACTCGATGTCGAAGCTGCGCACGAAACTGCCCGCGAATGCGTCCGAGAGCGCCGCGCTTGCGAACGTCGACGTGCCGGAGCTGACCGCCGACTGCGCCAAGGCCTGCACGTGGCTGCCCACGCCGGTCGCGCGGAGTTCGTCGCTGGTGCGGCCGAAGAGCAGCAGCGAGATCGCGTTCTGGAACCGGATCTGCGGATCGCTGCTCGGCGACTGACCGGCGATCGTGTAGTTGAACTCCGGCCGGCTGAGGTTGTCCGCCGTGCCGTTGATCGCCACGGTGACCTCGTAATCCTGCGACGAGCCACCCTCGCCGTAGCGACGGCCGGTGTAGCGCGCACTGACGCTGAACTGCGGATCGGTGATCGGACCGCGGAAGACGACCTCGCCGGTGGCCTCGAACTTCTTGATGTACGTGTACTCGGAGCCCGGCTCGATCGAGAACGTCCCGAAGAGCTTCGGCACCTCCCCCGGACGCATCTCGAAGTTGACGTCGCGGCCCTGCTGCCGGATCTCGAGTCGGAGCTGCTCGAACGGTCCCATGTCCATGCGGATCGACAGCGGGCGCTCCATCGAGATGTTCAAGTCGGCCGACAGTGCGTCGACGAACGTCGGCGCCGGCGCGAGCGATCGCGCGCGGGCGGAATCGAAGAACTGGCGCATGCCGGCCGCCGCCTGCTGCAGCGAGCCGCGCTGGACGGTCCGGTCGATCTGCCCCGCGGTCGGACCGCTGCCGGCCGGCACGCCGATCGTGTCGGCGGATTCGACGAGGTCCGGGAGCTCCGGTCCGTACGTCGTGCGCGTCAGGCGCACCCAGTCGTCGTAGTCGATGAACGTGATGATGTCGTCGTCGCTGAGCCGGCTCTCGGTGTCGGGAATGCGCAGGTCGCCGCTGAGCACGACGACGTCGCCCTGCAGGCGGGGATCGACGAGCGTCCCGGTGAGCGTCAGCGGTCGTGCACCCGTGCGGATGACCACGTCGCCGTAGACACCGAGGTCGGCCGCCTCGGTGGCCTGACTGAGCACGAGCAGCCGGCGCGCGTCGACCTTCAGGTCGAGATCGCTCGGCGACAGCCCGTCGAAGATGATCCGGCCGCTGACCTCGGCTCCGCTCTCGGCCAGATCACGGGGATCGTTCTGCACGAACATCCTCTCGATGCCGAGCACGTTGTCCTGGAACGTTGCTTTTCCGTTGAGGCGGTACAGGATGTTCGTCGCCTCGACCGTTCCCCAGACGTTGCGCAGGTCGACGCTGCCCCGGTAGTCCGCGTCCGGAAGCGTTCCGCCGATCGTGAAGTCGAGCGTCGCGGTGCCGCGCTGCAGACGGACGCCCGGCACGAACGGCGCCAGGAACGCCACCGGCATGTCCTTCGTCTGAACGCTCACGTCGATCGGCCTTCCGGAAATCAGCCGCTCCTCGCGCGAGGCCAGCGCCAGATCCAGCGGCAGCGAGCGGATGTCGATGATCGCCGGGACGCTCATCGTGTCGCCGCCGACCGCCACCTCGCTCAGAATGATCTTGCCCGACGCATCGAGGTCCGAGTAGCTGAAGTTCGCGACGAAGTTGCCGACCCGCGAGCCGGAGTAGATCACCGAGTCGATCGCGATCTGCCCGCTGATGATCGGGTTCTCGAGCGTCCCGTTGAGCGTCACTACTCCGTTGCTGATCCGCCCGTCGATGTCCGCGACGCCGTAGACGTCGTCCGGACTCCGCAGCAGCGAGGTCACGTCGGCGATCGACGCGCTGAGCACCTTGACCTGGACGTTCTCCAGACGGTCGTCCGCGAGCGCGCCGCTGACGTTGATGATCTCCGCGTTCGCGCGCTGGATCGTCAGCGAATCGATCCTGATGCCGTCGGAGGAGATCACCGCCTCGACCGCGCCGATGTTACGCCAGGAGTACATCGGCTCCGGCATGCTCACAAGGAGCGTGTCGAAGCGGAGGTGGTATCCCGCCGGATTGCTCGCGTCGATCTGGCCGTGGACGGCCAGCGAGATCTCGCGGTTGATCACCGTCGCGCCGCGCACGTCGATCAGGCCGCTGTGCAGATCGACCGACATGCTCGGAATGGTGAAGGTCATGTCGCCGAACCGCAGCAGCGAGTCGCTCTGCACGCGGATCGATCCGCTCGTGGCGCTCGTGATGCCGTACGGCGTGATCCCGCCGAGGCGGACGTCGAGCTGCACCGCGCCGAGCGAGAGGTCGGTCTCGCCCTGGGCGTAGCGGAGCTGGTCGAGCTTGCCGAGGACGCTGATGTCGAGCGCCCGCGAGTTGCCCGTGATCTCGCCGTTGATCTTCCCCTTCGCCGAGAGATCGGCGCCCTTGATGAATCCGCTCAGCCGCGACAGGTCCTTGATCGTCAGCTCGTAGGTCGCGTTGATCGGCGTGGCGATCGTCGTCGCGCTCGGAGTGACCGGCTCCGGCTTGTAGCTGCTCGTTCGCGTCGCGAAGTCGACGAGTGCTCCCGCGCCGCGCGCGGCGCTGTTGATCAGTGTCTCGAAGCTCCAGACGCCGGTGACCGTGGCGTCGGCGACGTCGGATTCGAGCACGAGCGAGCGCTGGCCGGCGCCGAGCTGCTTGAGCGTGAACGTCGCGTTGGTCGCGGGGATGGACTCGCCGCCGACTGACGACGGCGCGACCTCGAGCGTGCCGGTGCCGTCCATGTCGTCGGGATCGAAGCCGGCGCCCTTGACGCTGGCGACGAACGTGAGGTCCGAGCGATACGCCGGATCGAGCAGGACGTCGGCAAGGTCGACGTCGCGGGCGCGGACGTCGAGGTCGTATTTCGGCCGGCCCATGTCGCGCAGGTCGAGCCAGCCTCCGGCGCCGAGCGCCGGGTTCGACGCGGCGATCGAGCGCACCGCGCCGCTCATCGGCAGTTGCGACACGACGTATCCGTCGCCGCGGCCGCGTGAGAGGGCGCCGGCGATCACCGCGAGCGGCGGCTGCGGCGACGTCGGGCTGCCGCCTCCGGATCCCCAGGCGACGACGAGCGTGTCGGCCGTGATGAAGCCACCGTCGCCGATGCCGCCGTCGAAGTAGAGCATCCGGTAGCTGCGACCGGCGACCGTCGAGCCCTGCGACTCCAGACGCACGCGGGCCGCGAGCTCGTCGAGCGACGTGCCCGCGCCGTTGGTGACGATGCGCCCGGTGAAGTCGCTGCGCAGCGATTCGTCGCCGGCGAGCGGCGCGAAGTCGACGCTTTCGAAGGCGAGGTCGGCGGTGTAGACCAGGCGCTCGCCGCGCAGGTCCAGCCGCGCGCCGCCGCGGGTCGCGCCGATGTCGGTGCTCGCGTCGAGCGTCGCGGTGAAAAGCTCGGGCAGTCCGTTGAAGCTGGCCGAGCGAATGCGGGCCCGGCCCAGATAGGTGAGGTCCGGCAGATCGAGTCCCGGCAGGTGCTGCATGACGTCGGCGTACGTCACGTGCGAATCCTCGATCCGCGCGTCGATCGCCAGGCTGTCCGGATCGTTGAGGTTCCGCAGTCGTCCGACGATGTGAAGGTCCGTGCGCGGAAGGCCGAGGCGGAGCTTCTCGATGCGCAGGTCGCCGAAGCTGCCAGAGGCGTCGAGCTCGAGCGCGGGCGTGCCGGCGAGGAAGTCGAGATCCTCGCCGACGAAGCGGCGAAGCTCGAGCGTCGAGACGCGGGGAGCGTCGAGCGACAGCGTCAGCGGAAACTCCTGCCACGAGCGGATCGCCGTCTCGTCGCCGACGAAGTCGACCGAGTCGATCTTCCCGTCGAGCGCGAAGAGCGAGCGCTCGGTCTCGACGATGAGGTCCTTGACGGTCAGGCCGGTCTTGTTGACCGTGATCTGCGTCGAGATCTCGATGACGCGGACGTCGGGCTGCGGCGCCTCGAACGCGAGGTTCTGCAGCCACACCGACTGCTCGGTCGGCGCGATGTGCGCCTGCAGCGCGAGGTTGACGTGCTCGAGCTCGAGGTGCGTGTAGTCGA
>DATLHO010000194.1:0-6884 GCA_035539855.1 Kapaibacterium sp. (SeqCode)
TGCGACGTGTAGTAGGGGATCGGGTAGCCGTACATCAGACGGCGGTTGCCGGAGCCGATCGTGAAGCGTCCATCCTCGCGCGCTACGCGGCCGAGGTTGAACGACGAACAGCCCGACGCGACGAGCGCTGCAAGACCAAGCAGCACCAGCCCTCGAAAGGGTGACGTGACCATGTGTGGATTGCCCGTTGGTAGCGGAGTCGCCGCGCACTTGCCTGCGCGGAGCCCTGCGGAGGTTGATGGTTCGTTCGAAGAACCGGGGAAGGGGGAGCGCGAAGATAGCGATCGGCCGGTAAAGGGCGAAGCTCGGCCGCTGCGCGGTTTCCGACGCAACGGTACAGCCGGTGGCGCCTGCGCGCGGCACCGTCGGCGGCCCGTGTTGGCTGGCCTGGGCGATCGCTATCGGTCGGTGTCGCGCAGGCGCAGCATCTCCACCATGGCCTGGTCGCCCTCGCGCTCGGCATACTCGCGCGCGGTGCGCCCCTCGTCGTCGCGGGTCTCGACGCGCGCGCCGCGCTCGACGAGGATCTGCGCGATGTCGCGCCGGTTGTACATCGCGGCGAAGTGCAGCGGCGTGCGCCCATCGTTGTCGACGGCGTTGGCGTCGGACTGTTCGCGGAGCAGCTCGACGGTGAGCGTCGCGTTGCCAGCCTGCGATGCCCAGTGCAGGGCCGAGCGCCCATTGATGTCGCGCGCGTCGACCGTGGCGGATCGGCCGATGAGCGATCGGACCAGCAGCAGGCGACCGGCGCCGGCGGCTCTGTGCAGAGGAGTGGCGCCGAAGCGGTCGGCGGCATCGACGTCGGCGCGGCGTCCGATGAGCGTGCTGACGACGGCGACCCACGGGATGTCCGCCGCCTGTCGCAGCGTGTCGCCCGGACGGTGCATCGCTTCGAGCCCGCTGACATCGACGAAGGCGCCCTCGATCGCAGGGTACCGAGGGCCGCCGCGCATCGCGTAGTGCAGCGGCGTCGAGCCGTAGTCGTCGCGCGCGTCGACGGCGGCGTTGCGCCCGAGCAGGAACTCGACGACGCCCTGATGGCCGCCGAGCGCGGCAAAGTGCAGCGGCGTCGCCCCGAGGCTGTCGCGCGCATGCACGAGCAGAGAGTCCGCGTTGAGAAGCGTTCGGAGCGAGGTCAGATCGCCACGATGCGCCGCATCGTGGATCGGGGAGGCTCCGGCAGCCTGAATGCTAATCAGGAGCGCGACTGCGGATGCGCCTGTGACGCGACGAAGTGTTTTCATGACGGTCGGAAATGCTGGTGACCGGGTCCACGCGGTGCTCTCTGCAAGCGCGATGCCGTGTCGCCGGCACGACAACCACAATCACGAGGCAGAAAACGGATGAAGCTTCTCGTCATCGGCGGCACGATGTTCCTCGGCCGCCACGTCGTCGAGTCGGCCCTGGCGTATGGTCACGAGGTCACCCTGTTCAACCGCGGGCAGCACAACCCGGAGCTCTTCCCCGAGGTCGAGAAGCTCCGCGGCGATCGCAAGACCGATCTCTCGGCGCTCGACGGCCGGCGCTTCGATGTCGTCGTCGACACCTGCGGGTACTTCCCCCGTCACGTGGCGATATCGGCCGGGAAGCTCGCCGACGCGGTCGAGCGCTACATCTTCGTCTCGAGTCTCTCGGTCTACGCCTCGATGGCCACCCCTGGCGCCGACGAATCGGCTCCGGTCGGCACGCTCGAGGACGAGACGATCGAGCAGGTAACCGGCGAGACGTACGGACCGCTCAAGGCGCTCTGCGAGCAGGCCGCGGAGCAGGCGATGCCGGGGCGCACGATGAGCATCCGGGCCGGCCTCATCGTCGGACCGCACGATCCGACCGACCGCTTCACCTACTGGGTGCATCGCGTCGCCGAGGGCGGCGAGGTACTCGCGCCGGGACGTCCGGAGCAGCGCGTTGCATTCATCGACGTCCGCGACCTCGGCGGCTGGATCGTCCGATCGGCCGCCGCGCGGACCGCCGGCGTGTTCAACGCGACGGGTCCGAGCGAGCCATGTACGATGGAGCGACTGCTCGAGAGCGCTCGCCGCGCCAGCGGCAGCGACTCGCGCTTCACGTGGGTCGACCAGGAGTTTCTCGCAGCCCAGGGCGTCGCGCCGTGGCAGGAGATGCCGCTCTGGCTGCCCGATGACCCCGAGTACGCCGGTTTCAACGACGTCGACTGCCGCCGGGCGATCGCCGCGGGACTGACGTTCCGCTCGGTCGACGACACCGTCGACGCGACGCTGGCGTCAGAGCGGGGACGAACGATGGTGCCGGGCGAGCGGGCGGGGATCACGAGGGAGCGAGAGCGCGAGCTGCTCGCCGCGTGGGCGGCGCGGTAGGCAATCGAACGGTGGCGAAATCGAAGGCGGTCCGACGCGCTTCCACGGCGCGGCGGACCGCCTTTTTTTCGTACCTTGGCGTTTTCCCAGGACGAGCAAACCTCTCAGATTCCGCGGAAAACGAACGCGAATCGTTACACCTCCGAGCCCACCAGGGTAATCGGAGCAGGACGAGGATTCCCACTTTTTCCCGATAGAAGAGTTCAATGGCTATCAACAATGAACGGCTGATCCCGGTCACGCTCGAGGACGAGATGTCGTCGGCGTACCTCAGCTATTCGATGTCGGTCATCGTGTCTCGAGCCCTTCCGGATGTGCGCGACGGCCTCAAGCCCGTGCATCGCCGCGTGCTCTACGCGATGAGCGAGCTCGGCCTTGCACCGAACCGTCCGTACAAGAAGTCCGCGCGAATCGTCGGAGAGACGATGGGTAAGTACCATCCACACGGCGACGCGTCGATCTACGACACGATCGTCCGGATGGCGCAGGACTTCTCGATGCGCCACGAGCTCGTCGATGGCCAGGGGAACTTCGGCTCGATGGACGGCGACCCGGCCGCGGCCATGCGCTACACCGAGGCGCGCCTGACGCCGGTGGCGATGGAGATGCTGCGCGACATCGACAAGAACACGGTCGACTTCGTCCCGAACTTCGACGACTCGCTGCAGCAGCCGTCGGTCCTTCCGGCGAACATCCCGAACCTGCTCGTCAACGGCGCGTCCGGCATCGCCGTCGGCATGGCGACGAACATCCCGCCGCACAATCTCGGCGAGGTCATCGACGCGGTCGTGCAGCTGACGCGCACGCCGGAGATGACCGTCGACGAGATCATGCGCTTCGTCAAGGCCCCGGACTTTCCGACCGGCGGTATCATCTACGGCTTCGACGGCGTCGCCGAGGCCTACCGCACCGGCCGCGGCCGCGTCGTCATGCGCGCGCGCGTGGCGACCGAGGTCATGAAGTCGGGCAAGGAGCAGCTCGTCATCGCCGAGCTGCCGTACCAGGTCAACAAGGCCAGCCTCATCGAGAAGATCGCCGACCTCGTCCGCGAGAAGAAGCTCGAGGACATCTCGATGATCCGCGACGAGTCCGACCGCGACGGCGTCCGCGTCGTCATCGAGCTCAAGCGCGATGCGACGCCGGAGGTTGTGCTCAACAACCTCTACAAGCACACGCAGATGCAGCAGACGTTCGGCGTGATCATGCTCGCGCTGGTCGACGGACGTCCGCGGGTGCTCAACCTCAAGGAGGTGATGGAGCACTTCCTGACGCATCGCAACGAGGTCATCGTCCGCCGCACCCGATTCGATCTCGACGCGGCCGAGCGTCGCGCGCACATCCTCGAAGGCTACATCATCGCGCTCGACAACATCGACGAGGTGATCGAGACGATCAAGAAGTCGAAGGATGCCGAGACCGCGAAGCAGAACCTCATGGCGCGCTTCTCGCTGTCGGAGATCCAGTCGAAGGCGATTCTCGACATGCGCCTGCAGCGGCTGACCGGCCTCGAGCGCCAGAAGATCGAGGACGAGTACAAGGAGGTCATCAAGCTCATCGAGCGCCTCAACGCGATCCTCGGCTCGGTCGATCTGCAGCTCGAGATCATCCGCGAGGAGCTGCTCGAAGTCAAGCTCAAGTACGCCGACGAGCGCCGCACCGAGGTGATCTACGACTACCGTGACTTCACGATCGAGGACATGATCGCGCAGGAGGACATGGTCGTCACGATCTCGCACGGGGGCTTCATCAAGCGCTTCCCGGTCAGCGGGTATCGCCGCCAGAACCGCGGCGGCAAGGGCGTCACCGGCATGCAGACGCGCGAGGACGATTTCATCGAGCACCTGTTCGTCGGCTCGACGCATCACTACATCGTCTTCTTCACCGACCGCGGCCGCTGCTTCCGCCTGAAGATCTACGAGATCCCCGAGGCCGGTCGTGCCGCAAAGGGACGCTCGCTGGCGAACCTGCTGCCGAAGGACAAGGACGAGACGATCACCGCGGTGCTCGCGGTCAAGAGCTTCGACACCGACGAGTGCGTGTTCATGGTCACCGCCAAGGGGACGGTCAAGAAGACGCCGCTGCGCGACTTCTCGAACATCCGCACGACCGGCATCATCGCGATCAACCTCGGTGACGACGACTCGCTCGTCGGCACGCGCCTGACCGATGGACAGAACGACATCGTCATCGGCTCGCGCAACGGCATGGCGGTGCACTTCCGCGAGTCCGACGTTCGCGAGATGGGCCGCTCCGCCGCCGGCGTCCGCGGCATCTCCCTCGGCGCCGACGACGTCGTCATCGACATGGTCGCGGTCAAGCGCATCGATTCCAACCTCCTGATCGTCAGCGAGAAGGGTTACGGCAAGCGCTCCGAGGTCGGGGACTTCCGCCTGACCCATCGCGGCGGTAAGGGCGTGATCTCGATGAACGTCACCGACAAGACCGGTCCGGTCGTTGCCATGAAGGAGGTCGTCGACGGCGACGATATCGTCGTGATGACCGAGGGTGGCATGGTGATCCGTCAGCATGTCGCGGAGATCCGCGTCCTCGGCCGCAACACCCAGGGCGTGCGCCTGATCCGTCTCGGCGAGGAGGACAAGATCACCGGCGTCGCGGCCGTTGCCGCCGACGAGGATGCGGAGACCTTGCCGATCGATGGAGCCGATGGAGTTGATGGAGTAGACGGCGCCGACGCCGTCGAAGGGAGCGACGGACAGGAGTAGAGCGGGCTTCCGGAGCCGTCGCGCCGCTTGCGGCCGGCTCCGGACCGATCGTATCATTGCGGTCGCGGATTCTACGAATGAAATGGTCGCGGTCCGAGGTTCGTCGGGCCGCGCATGCAGGAGTGGCGGAATTGGCAGACGCGCCAGACTCAAAATCTGGTGGGCTCAACACCCGTGCGGGTTCGACCCCCGCCTCCTGTACACACCCCTGCCTGGCGCGAGCCACTAGGGCTCGCGCCAGGCTGTCCCCTCTGGAGAGGGGACAGTGCGGTTCGTTCTGTGGGGACAGTGCGGGTCTTTCAGGGGGACGGTGCGGGTCTTTTAGGGGGACGGCGCGATTCGGGTTTGGGGACCGTGGGGGCGGAGTCTAGTCCTGGTTGATTTTCCAGCCTCCGTCCTCCATTTCGACGCGGAAGATGTGGACCCATTTGTCCTCGGTTTCGAACTCGAGGGCGCCGTCGTTGATGCGGAACTTCGCGATGGCGAGGTTTCCGCCAAAGGCGCTCTGCTTGACTTCGAGGATAAGACGCTGCCATCGCTCGAAATGATCGACGATGTAGACGCGGCCCTGCTTTCGGCGCGCGGCGGTCAGGAGCGTACCCCATTCAGTCGGGGAACCCTCATCCGCGATCCTGAAGATCGCGCGCGCGAAGTCGTCGGCGGTCGAGTATTGAACGATCGGAGGAGGGCAGCCGGCGAGCGCCAGGGCCGAGAGGCAGACGATGGCGACCGGCAGCGAGCGAGGGAATGAGACCATGACGAAGTTGGATTGATGGACACGATGCTGGCGGAACCATGCGCAAGCTTTCTGCCAGAATCCTGCCGTTTGACCCTTCGGCAAATGAAACAGTCGGCGAAGGCTCTTGCCCAGGCTGGCACGTTGCCGTATGTTTACTGCTCTATTCTCGTCTGAAAGACTCCAAACCGGTGTGATGTCGCATGGCTAAAACGCAAACGTTCCAGGATAAGAGCAAGAAGAAGGGCGGCTCGGACCTCATCTCGGTGAAGGTCGTTCGCGTCGACAAGTCCGAGCTCGGCACCTACAAGTTCCATGAGCGCTTCGTCAAGGTGAAGGACCTCGGCGAGGTCGAGCAGGCGATGAGAGCGTAGGTGTGACCTCCGATCGGGGCAGCGATGCCGCGGCAGGGTCGCATTGGAGACGATGATGCAGTAGACAACGAACCTTTTCCCAGGCAGAGCCCATCATGAAGGACAATATTCATCCGAAGTACGTTGCGGCACACGTGAGCTGCATCTGCGGCGCAGAGTTCACGACGCGCTCGACCATCGGCGACATCCGCCTGGAAATCTGCTCGCAGTGCCATCCGTACTATACCGGACGTCAGAAGATGATCGATACCGCCGGACGTATCGACCGCTTCAACCAGCGCTTCCAGCGCTCGAAGGACCTCAAGGCGACCAAGCAGAACAGCTAAGCGAGCCTTACGAACGCGCACGTCACCGATTCGTGCGCCGGCCCGTTCATGTGCATTCCGATTAACGAACTGACCGACCGTGTTCAATTCCAACAGAAACGACCGTAACAGCCGCGACGGCGATCGTGGCGGCCTCGGGCGCGGACGCGTCCGCCGCAACGAGCCCCAGCGCCGCAAGCGCAATCCGCTTCGTGACGTCGAGTACATCGACTACACGAACACGAAGCTGCTCTCGCGCTTCATCAACGACCAGGGGAAGATTCTCCCGAAGCGCATCACCGGCGTCAGCGCCAAGCAGCAGCGCGCCGTGACCAAGGCGATCAAGTTCGCCCGTCACCTCGCCCTGATGCCGTTCGTCGCCGACGACTCGCGCTAGACGCGGATCGAGC
>DATLHO010000195.1:0-2372 GCA_035539855.1 Kapaibacterium sp. (SeqCode)
GCAGTGGGAGAAATTCTACGGCAATCCCGACGACGCCAACCTCGGCGCGATGATCCGCAGGACGAGCGACGGAAGCTTCGCGATCGCCGGCTACCATGGCATGGAGCCCGGCGCCGACATCTACCTCGCGAAGGTGGACGCAAGCGGCGACAAGGTGTGGGATGCCGCCTACGAAGGCATCCGCAGCACCCGCGACCGCGACGACGCGCGTGACCTTCGGCAGACCTCCGACGGCGGCTTCGTGCTCGCCGGTCGCAGAGCCGTCACCGCGACGTCGTACGATACCGATCTGATGGTGATGAAGACCGACGCAACCGGCGCGAAGCTGTGGGAGAAGTCCTTCGGCGGCGCCGGCTATGATCTCGCACACGCGATGCAGCTCACCGGCGACGGCGGCATGATCGTCGTCGGCGCCGAGACCGCGACGCTCACCTACGCCGATCGCCGGGTATGGGTGCTCAAGCTCGACGCCGGCGGCAATAAGGTCTGGGAGACGACGCTCGTCAACGGCGCGGGTCGCGGTGTCGTCGTCAACACCGACGGCAGCATCGTCATCGCCGGCTCGAGCGGCAGCCAGGCGTATCTCGCGAAGCTCGGCGGCGCGGTGATCCCGCTCGATCGGAAGGTCTATCACTACCCGAGCACCGCGAACGTGCTCTATGAGCTCCGCTCCCCCGTCGACTGGCAGGGCGCCGGCCCCGGCAGGATCAGTGTGAGCAACCAGACGATCACGATCAACGGGCTGGTGAAATTCACCGGCACAATGACGATCGACACGACCCAGGCGGCCGCCGGCGGCACCGCGGCCTTCACGTCGACCGGACGCTACTGGCTGGCCGATGCCCCGCTTCCGATGGGCGCTCGCGGCGAGCTGACGCTCTTCGAAGGGAGCATCACCAACGGAGGCCTCGTCGGTCGCGGCTTCGTCTTCGACGGGCTCGATCCCGATGCGAAGGGATTGACCCTCGCGGGACTGCGGCTGCGAACGGTCGAGCTCGGGACGATCGGCGGCACGACCGCGACCGCGGCGAAGCTCTCGGCGACCGCGACCGTCATCGGCGCGACGCGCTGCGATGCGCAGGAGTCGAGCGAGTTCCTCTTCCGCGACATCGTGATCGGTGGCGAGACGCTCGAGATCGGCACGACCGAGCCGATCCAGCTCTCGCCGATGTTCTGTCTCGAGGGCGTCGTCGGCACCTATGCGCGCTCGACCGACATCCTGCGCATCAACGGCCTGGTACGCCCGAGCGCGATCTTCCCCGGGCGCCTGCAGGCGATGACCGGCATCACCGGCGGCGTGATGCTGCCGGCGATCCTCGCGCTGCCCGACGGTGTCTCGACGACTGCCATCGGCACGGCAGCGGTGCCGCCGTCGATCAGCGATCTCGGCGCCGTGCTCGCCTTCGGCTTCCTGAGCGTCAACGGAACCGTGCTCTCGCCCGACGGATTCTACAACTCCTACCTCTTCGGAGGCACGCTCAACTCCGCTTCGTCGATCGAGGGAGAGACGTGGGATGCGAACATGGCGGGACTCGCCAGCGACTTCTACCACATCATGGGCGAGCCGCGGCTGACGCTGACGTGGGTGCCCGACGGCGGCATCTGGGTCATCAGCCGGTTCGCCGGGGCGATGCGCGCCGGGAAGCTCGAGAGCGGCCGCTTCGCCATCGACGGAACGGGCGAGCTCACCGTCGCCAACCTCGGAGCGAACACCGCGGTCACCGGCACCATCACGGGCACGTTCACGCGACCGAAGTACCATCTCGGCGACTGGCAGCCGATGGAGTTGTTCGTCTTCAAGCTCCCTGCCGGAGGCACGATCGCCAACCATGAGGCGATGATCAGGAAGGCATCCAACAAGAGCGCGAAGATCCACACGAAGGTCCCGTCGGCCATCGGCTTCTCGATGAAGGACGTCGTGATCGACCTGTCGGCGAAGGAGGACGATCCTTCCTTCTTCGGGTCGGTCTACAACGTCAGGGAGATCATCGGTCTCGCGCGCACGGTCGACCCCGACGGCGTCGCCGGCGCCGCGGCCGACCGCACGCACCCGCTCGAGGTACGGCCGCAGACCGAGGAGATCCTCATTCGTGCATGGAGCCAGGGTACGCTCGCCGGCACGTATCTCTCGACGCCTGAGGGTGAGCGGATCGACGCCACGAAGCCCGACTCGAGCGTCGTGCACCTCGTCGACGGGCGCGGTCAGCACTTCTGGGCCCTGCGCGCGCCGGCCGCTGGAACGTGGACCGTGGGAATCACCGACGGTGTCGCGACCGACTCGATCGAGGTGCTCGTCTCGCTCGCACACCGCCCGCTCGACCTCACGGCAGCGCAGCAGGGGCGCACGGTGACCGCGCGCTGGAACGCCGACG
>DATLHO010000196.1:0-9330 GCA_035539855.1 Kapaibacterium sp. (SeqCode)
GTAGCAAAGAGAGCGCCCGTCGGAAGTGATTCCGACGGGCGCTCTCTTTGCTACAGACCGAAGCCGGCGCCAAGTGTCCCCTCGCGAAGCGTGTCCCCTCGCGAAGCGTGTCCCCTCGCGAAGCGTGTCCCCTCGCGAAGCGTGTCCCCTCGCGAAGCGTGTCCCCTCGCGAAGCGTGTCCCCTCGCGCAGCGTGTCCCTTAGCGCAGCGCCGCGTACGTCACGACGTGGAGGTACAGGTAAACGACGGGTGCGACGAACATCAGCGAGTCGAAGCGGTCGAAGACGCCGCCGTGACCGGGGATCAGTTGCGACGAGTCCTTGATGCCGCCGTCGCGCTTGACGTGGGATTCGGCGAGGTCGCCGATCTGGCCGAGGATGCCGACGATCAGTCCCAGGACGATCGCGTCGCCGATTGAGAGGAAGTCGAGCAACCAGAATTTGAATCCGATCATCGTCGCCACCGCGAAGACCGCTCCGCCGATGCCTCCCTCCCACGTCTTCTTCGGCGAGATGCGCGGCGCCATCTTGTGTTTGCCCATGGCGCGGCCGACATAGTATGCCGCGGAATCGCAGATCCAGATCGTGACCAGCGTCGCGATCACCATGTAGGCGCCATAGGACGGCGTGTTGAAGATCCCCCCTAGGGTCGCGCCGTCGGCTGTCTGCATCGTACGGGCGAGACCGTACCAGAGCGGCTCCCAGAACTGCCGGATGCCGATCAGTGTTGCGAGAAAGAGCCCGACGTAGACGATACCCGTCAGCGTCGCGGAGTTGTTCGCGATCGGATGCGCATCCTCACGTCGCATCTCCGCGATCAATGTCGCGAGCACCGCCAGGATGATCACCGCCACGACCATGAAGAACTGGAATGCCTCGGTCGTGATCAATTGCGCGAGCTTCGAGCTGTCGACGAAGCTTTCGTACGACGCGGACGTCGGCGCCGGCGCGACTCCTATCGATCCGATTCGCAGCGCGTACACCAGCTCGGGTATCGCCGGCGAGAACGCAACCGCCAGCAGCAGTCCGAACACCACACCGATGGCCTTGTGCGGACGCGCGCCCTTTGCCTCGGCGATCCAGTAGAACTCGAGCATCGCGCCGGTGATTACCAGGCACATGAACAGGAAGAACGCCCAGTCGCCGAGCCAGACGGCGCCGAGGACGATGGGAATGCCGATGGCGCCGGTGAGCACGCGCATGCGGGCGTTGCCATACCTGCGCTCGAAGGCCGTCGGGCCGTGCGGCCATCCGCGGGTGTCGACTGGTTGATCGGTCATCGTTGTGATTCTGTCGAACTGTGGTGCGGATCGACCCCGGTCGGATTCGCCGGTGCAGGTCGATCCGAATCTATTGCGAGGCATCAGTACGAGCCATCCGTTCTATTGCGAGGCATCCGTGTCGTCTTCGTCGTCGGCTTCCAATCCCGGCTCTGCGAGCACGCGCTCGGCCTCCTCGAGGTGCGCCTCGGGAACGAATACCTTCGCGACCGCGAGCGCGCCGACGGTGAAGCTCCTCGTGGAATCGACCTGCGACAGCACGCACGCCGGGACGCCGTTGGCGATCAGTCGCCCGGCGACGAACCGCGCCTCGTACTCGGCCGAGAAGGTCCTGACGATCACCCAGCGAGGTTCGAGCTCGGCGGTCTCCTCGGGCTCCGGCTCGACATCGGCGCCACAGGCGACGCAGCTCGTGAGTCCGGGAGGCACGGCGTGAAAGCAGGCGTTGCAGACGATCATGCGGCAATGTAGGCCACGGGCCCCGATTGGCCCAACCTCGAGGGGTTGGGCGCCGGGTCCGCTTCATTGCGAACCCCTCGGTCAAACGCTATCTTGCTCCACTGCATGAACCAGCAAACCCTCTCCAACCTCGCAACTCCCGCCGGCCGTGCCGCCTACCAGGAGCTCTGGCACGACCTGATCATCCACCAGCGCCGCGCCGTCGTTCCCGCGCTCTGGCAGCTGTGGCGGATGGCCGCGTACGGCCAGGAGATGCGGATGACCGCCAGCGACAACGCGTACAGGATCGGCCAGCGGCTCGGTCCTCGCGTCGGAACGCGGGTGTTCATGGAAGAGGTGATCGTCCGCCACTACTTCAACAACGTCCAGGCGCTCGTCTACTTCGGCGCGGTGATCCTGCTCGTGTTCCTCGGCCTGCGCTTCGCCGGCCTCATGAGCGAGACCGCCTCGCTCATCGGTGTGGCGATCGAAGCGCTCATGCTGCTGATCCTCTTCGCGGTGCTCTTCTATGCGCCCGAGGATGAGCCGATCGCCAACGGTGTCGCCGCCGACGCCGGGGCCGTCGACGAGGAGGACGATCGCGAGGTCATCCGCGACGTGCTGCGCGAGATCGAGGAGATCGGCACGAGCTACGCCTCACTCGCGATGCGCCTCGAACAGTCGGCGCGCGGCCAGGACGATGCGTTGCGCGAGCTCTCGGAGAAGGTCTCGGCAATCAAGGGATTGAACCTCCTCGAATCGCATGCCGAGCGCCTCGAGACGACCAACACGCTGCTGGCGCAACTGACCTCGAGCATCGAGGCGATGAACAGTCGCATCGATCTGCTCTTCGGCAAGGAGATCGAGTTCCACGTCCGCCAGGAGTTGCAGAAGCTCGTCGGCCGCGACGTCAACAACGGCGAGGCCTCGCCGCGCGCCGGCGTTCCCGGAGGCGAGCAGCCATGACGCCGAGTCCCGTCAGACCGCCCGGATACCGCCGTCGCAAGATCTCGATCGAGATCTACTTCGTGCTGTACCTCTCGGCGATCGTCCTGCTGATGGGCACGACGACACGGACGAAGCACGAGGATCCCGACGCGCTCATCCGGACGCTGCGCGAGTTCATGGTCGACTTCCGCGTCGGCGTCGAGAAGGTCGGGCTGATCTACACCATGCTGCCGGCCGGCCTCGAGGTCGTCCCGGCAAGCGAGCAATTGCGACGCGACAGTGTCAACGTCGTGCGCGCCTGGGGCTCGGTCTCCGATGTGCGCTTCGAGATCACCGGCATCCGCGACACGACGACCGGACAGATGCTGCCGGTCGAGAGCGCGACGCTCGAGAACAACGGGTTCTCGGCGACCGTGAAGTGGCGACCGAACGGACCGATGCAGAACCGCGTCTACGCGATCACGATCGCGGCGAGCGCCGAGCCGGAGGTCCCCGCGACGATCCCGTCCGCATCGCGCGAGCGTGTGGCCGCGGCGCTGCGCAGCGAAGGACGCGTGCATGACACCGTGACCTTCACCGTCACGGTCTTCGCCGTCACCAACCCGAATCAGATCCACGCCGTCGCCGCGCGCCAGCAACAGTTGCCCGATACGCCGTCGTCGCCGGCGGCGCTGGCGACCGTGCCGTCTCCGGTCGACGATCTACCGATCACCGGCGGAACGTTCGCCATCGTCGCAGGGTCCGACCGCGTCACCGCCTTCCCCGGCCGCGCCTGGCGCAACAAGGTCGTCTTCTCCGGCGTGACCGACTTCGAGTCGCAGATCGAGGAGCTCACCGTCGCGCCGTCGACCGTGCGCAAAGTCAGCACCTCCGGAGGCACGCTCGTTCTCGAGGGTCCCTCCTTCGGCTCTCCGATGCAGACGGTCACGATCTCCGCGCGACGCCGCAGCGACGGGCGCTCCGCCAGCGAGTCGTTCGACGTCATGACGGGTCGGTTGAGCGATCCGGTGATTCCCTCTGACATGTACGCCGGCGAGACATACACCCTGAAGTTTGGCACCGACGGCGTCGAGCCGGGAACGATCTCTGTTCGCGCCAGGGAGCAGGGGCGCGTCGTCGCCGAGGGTGGCGCGGTGCTGAGCTACCGGCCGCGCGTCACCGGCGTCGTGACGTTCGAGCGCGAGATCAACGGCCGGCCCGCCGGCACGTACGACGCGACGATCCGCGCGCTTCCGTTCCCGGTTCTCAACTGGAAGAAGGAGAACGCCGAGCACGGCATCGTCACCGCCAAATCCTACGGCACGGTCGACGGTCGGCCGAACAAGGTCGAGCTCAAGATCCTCGACGGCAATGCCGCGGACGAGCCCGAGCTGATTGCCGACGACTTCGACGAGGAGACGAAGACCCATATCCGCACCTGGCGTGTCTGGAGGCAGTCGCCGGAGAAGGAGTTCTCGTTCCTCGCCTGGGCCATCGACCGGCGCGGGAGCGCGTCGGGAACGAAACGGAGGATCATCCTCGATTAGCCGCATCGCGTACATATCCCTGCTGCTAGCGCTCGTCGTCGTGACGGGTCCGGCAATCCGCGCGCAGATCGTGCGCCAGTCGACGTGGTCGATCCAGGATCCTCGCTATGCGCTTCGCCAGCCGATCGCCGATTCGGTCATCGCCAACGCCGACGAGTGGCTGACGCGGGATAATCCCGATGTGCCCATCGCGCGCTTCGGAGACCGGGTGCGCGTGACCGTCGTCGAGGAGTTCGACCCGGAGACCGGCGCGATCCGCTCTCGCCTGGCGCAGTTGTCGCTTGGGACGATCGTCATCGACAGCAGCTTCGCTGAGTTCCTCGCGCCTTCGACGATCACCTCGCTGGTGCGACGTGATCACTTCTGGCGCGACGAGTCGAGCGTCGAGTTCAGTGGTGGAGGCGAGCCGCTGCGTGTCAGCAGCGCGCGCGACCTCATCGAGGAGGTCGCCTCGCCGATGGCGCAGGAGCCCCGCATCCGCATCGGGCTCGACGAGGTCTCGCTGCGCATCGGCGAGCGCGTGCGCGTCTTCGAGGCGCTCGGCTATGAATTGCTCGCGCTGCCCGGCATGAGCTACGGCCGCGTGCGAGCCGGCGTCGTCTACGACCGGCTCGGGATGTGGGCCGAGTTGCCACTGCCGATCGGCAGCTCGAGCACACCGGCGATCGGCCGGACGCTCGAGGCGGCGTTCGGCGCCGGGCTGTCGTTCGAAGCCGAGCACTTCAGCGGCGCGATCTCCTGGAGCGGCGCCAGCGACGGCATCGGTGCGCCCGCGCTCGACGGGGATACGACGTTCCTGCTGAGCCGCTCGGCGACGTTCACGTGGACGATTCCGCTGCGCGACATCGTCGGCGACGATCACCTGACGCTGCGCGTCGGCGGCGGCTACGAGCAGTTCGTTCCGCTCGTGCGGGCAGCCGACGGACGCCGCGAGGCCGCGCCCATAGACATCCCGAAGCTCCTCGTGCGCGGCGAGTACACCAGCCTGGTCGAAGGCGCCGCGAAACGCTCCGCGGCGCTGGAGATCTTCGGCACCAGTGCACTCGTCTCCTGGCACGAACAGTTCACGCCTCTCCTCGGCCTGCGCGTCGTCGCCGTCGCGCATGGTCTGATTGCCGATCGTCCTTCCTATCTTCCGGCGTATTCGGTCCTGATCACGCCGACCATCTCGATCTGGTAGATGTCCAACGTGCGCACGCTTCTGGCTGCACCCCGGTGGCGCCCCCGTGTGGGAGCGCTTCGCGCGCTCGTCGTGCTCGCCGGCCTGTGCGCCGTCGGCACCGTGCGCGCCGAGGTGGTCGAGTGGACGCTCGTCGACCAGTCGCTTCGCGCGCGGACGACCTCGGCACTGTTGCGCTACTACGGCATCGTCCGACCGGACAGCCTCCGCATCCGCTACATCAGCGCGAACGCTCCGCTGGCGACCTACCGCCTGCGCGCCGAGCGTGACGGCAACGACACCGCCGGCCAGATCGTCTCGATCTCACTGGGCCAGTTGACGCTCGCCTCGACGCCCGCGGTCCGAATCGCGCTCGGCGAGGATCTCCACCGCGCGCTCGTGGCGACGCGACTCGATCCGCGCGCCGACCGACAGGTGATCGGCGCCGGCGACCTGTTCGCCGCGGTCGACTGGCCGGAGCAGCACCATGCCCTGCTCGCGCTCGACCGGGCCGACTATCGGCTGGGGCAGGCGCTGGCCGTCTTCGCGATGATCGGCGCGCCGGAGAGCAACCAATTCTTCTGGGGCGACGCGACCGCCCGCATCGGCGTCGCCACGCCGTCGGCGGAGTTCGCGGTCCTCGTCCCGTTTGCCGGCGGCGCGACGCCGATCGGCCCCCTGCGCGCGCGCCGTCTGGCCCCAGGCTACGGCGCGGCGATCACCGGCCGCTACGGTCCGCTGCTCGGCCGCATCCGCTTCACCGCGGTCTCCCAAGACGCCGAGCGCGCGATCAGCACGATCGAGCAACCGTACGTCCACACGCTCTCGACGCAGGCCTGCTGGCTGACGACGTTCTCGACGCGCTCCGGTCCCTTCTATCTGTCGGCCGGCGTCGGCTACGAGGAGTTCCGCTCGGTCTTCGGCGATTCGGGCGAGGTCGCGACGCTCGAGCGCGTCAGGAGGATCTCTCCGGTCGTCGATCTGGCCTACGAAACCCCGGGCCGCAACTACCGGATCGCCGTCGGAGTGGCCGACATGGCGCTGCGTGGCAGCGTTCTTGTGCAGTTGTCTCGACGGTTGTCGGTCGAGGCTCGCTGGGTGAGCAATGTCGCGCTGCGCGATCGCTCGGAGTTCGAGCATCCGTTTCTCTTCTTCCTCTCGCCCCGTATCAGCTTCTGAGCCGTAGATTCGCCGACGACCATCCACCATTGGCCGGAGGCGCGCACACTATGGACTCGAACCACCCGCAGACTCTCCCCCTCGTTCTCATTCACGCGTTCCCCTTGACCGGCACGATGTGGACGCCGCAGATCGACGCGCTCGGCGCCGACCTGACGATCCACGCGCCGGATCTGCCCGGCTTCGGTGGCGAGCCCGGCCTCGACGAGGAAGTGCTGTCGATGGAGCGCATGGCGCTGTTCGTGCAGCAACTACTTGACGCCCGCTCGATCGACCGCTGCATTCTCGGGGGATTGTCGATGGGTGGGTACGTCGCATTCGCCTGCCTGAGGACGATGCGCGATCGGATTGCCGGGCTCATCCTCGCCGACACGCGCGCGGCCGCCGACGACGAGGAGACGCGCAAGGGTCGCATCGCTGCAATGGAGCGGATCGGTGGCGGCGGGTATGAGGAGTACTGCGATCTGCTGATGCAGAAACTCCTCGCCGAGTCGACGCGCAGGACGCGCCCTGAGATCGTCGCGACGGTGCGTCGTGTGATGCTCGAGACGCATCCGGAAACCGCCGTGGCGGCGCTCCTCGGCATGCTCTCGCGTGGCGACGCGCGCGACCTGCTCCCGACGATCGACGTCCCGACCGCCATCATCGTCGGCGAGCACGACGCGATCACCGCCGTCGACGAGTCCCGCACCATGGCCGAGGCGATTCCCGGCGCGACACTTCACGTCATCCCCAACGCCGGACACCTCTCCAACATCGAGAACCCCGACGCCTTCAACGAGGCCGCGCGCGAGCTCGTCGCCAGAGTCGACGCAACCGTCGCAGCCGGTTAGCGGTCGACGCGCTGACGATACTCACGAACGGCGCGGTTGTGCTCGGCGCCGGTTCGCGTGAACGTGTGGCGGCCACTGCCGTCGGCCTTGGCGACCATGTAGAGGTAGTCGTGCTTCTGCGGGCCGACAGCAGCGCGGATCGACGAGCGTCCGGGGTTGTTGATCGGCGTCGGCGGCAGCCCCGCGTACATGTAGGTGTTGTAGGGACTGTCGATGCGCAGATCGCGGTAGAGGATCCGCCGCGGTCCGTCGGGGATGATGTACTGGATCGTCGGATCGGCCGCGAGCTTCATGCCGCGCCGAATGCGGTTGAGGTAGAGTCCGGCGATGACCGGTCGCTCCTCCTCGACGCGCGCCTCGCCCTCGACGATCGACGCGAGGATGATCGCCTCGTACGCGCTGAGGCCGTTCTGCTTCGCGCGATCCTTCATCTCGTCGTCGTAGAACGCGCGGAACTCCTCGGAGAGCCGTCGCAGCAGCACTCGAGGATCCTCGCCCCAGAAGAGGAAGTACGTGTCGGGAAGCAGATAGCCTTCGGCGGTGGCGGCGTTGATGCCGATCGTTCCGAGGAATGCGCGGTCGTTGGCGAGCTTGACGAACGTCGTCGAGTCGACACCGAGCTCGCGATGAAGGATCGAGGCCATCCGGCGGATGGTGCTGCCCTCCGGGAACGTCACTTTCACCTTAACCGTCGATCGGCCTTCGACGAGCGCGTCGAGCAGCTCGGCGCTGGCGGTGCCGCGTCGGAACTTGTAGGTGCCCGGCCGGATGCGCGCGTCCTTACCGGTGCCCGCGGCCAGCAGGCGGAAGGCGGTGCGATTGGCGATCGCGCCGGAAAACTCGAGCGAATCGAGAATCTGCGCGAACGAGGATCCCTCGGGAATCCGCACGATCACTTCGTCGTCGGATCCTGAGCGCAGCCAGAGCTCCCAGGCGACATATCCCCCCACGACGAGAGCGACCACCATCAGTACAAGCACGATCGGTCGAGCTCGTCTCCTCCTTGCAACACCCATGGATGAACACCTAGATTAAAGCCAATCGGACCCAATCGGAATTTAACCGTCGATCCCGAAGCGCGCCTCACGGTCCCGGGGAAAAATCGCGCCGTATCGCCCTACAGACTCAATGCTGCGACCCGCCTCCCTCCTCCTGCTGTTCATTAGCACGACCGCTGCCTGCCTGGCGCAGGCGTCGGTCGGAACGGCCACGCCGTCGGCATCGGGTTCCTCGCCCGATTCTCTTCGCGCGGCGCAGGATTCCGTGCTCGCGCGCGCGATGGCGATCGTTGCGGCCGATTCGTCGGCGACCGACGAGTTCGAGCGGATGGTCGTGATCTACAAGGAGCGCAGGCGCTTCGCCATCCAGCTCGAGACGGCGATGGCCATGGTCTCGTCGAATCCGCGCTCGGCGCTGGCGCACCTGCTCTACGGTGACGCGCTGCTGGACAACGACCAGCCGGAGCGCGCGCTCGGGGAGCTCCATGCGGCGCTCGTGATCCAGCCGACGTACGTGCGCGCGCGGGTGATCCTCGCCGAGACGTACGAGATCCTTCAGAAGGGCGACTCGGCGTTGGTGCACCTGGACACCGCACTGCGGCACAATCCCCGTCACGCGCAGGCGTACATGCAGCGCGCAAAGCTGCTGACGCGCCGCGGCCGCATGAGCGAGGCGGCGTCGGACTACCGCATGGCCTGCGAGCTGCTTCCGGACGCGCCGTCGTCATACGGACCCTGGATGAAGCTCGCCGACGCCCTTGTGGCGACCTATGCGTTCGACGAGGCGATCGACGCGCTCACCTACTGCACGCGCCTGCAGCCGTCGACGCCGGACGCCTGGCTGCGCCTGGCCGAGGTGCACGAAAAGGCCGGCCGCATCGAGCGCGCCATCGCGGCCTACAACGACTTCGCACGCCGCTTCGCCGCCGACGAGCGAGCGCTCGACGCCGAGAGAGCGGCGCTGCGGTTG
>DATLHO010000197.1:0-4579 GCA_035539855.1 Kapaibacterium sp. (SeqCode)
ACCCCACCCCGTATCTTCCCCCACCATGCCCAAATCCGGCTCCCATACCCCCCGCTCCTCCGAGCCGGCGGATCGCGTCCCGGAGCATCACCCTCTGCAGTTCGTCAAGGGGATCGGTCCCGCGCGCGCGGCCGCGCTTGCCGAGTCCGGCGTGCGCAGCGTGCGCGATCTGCTGCTGACGGCTCCACGCGACTACCTCGATCGGCGCACGGTTCTGCCGTTGCGCCGGGCGAAGCTCATGCTCGCGAGCGAGGAGGGACTGCCCGATCAAGTCACGGTCATCGTCGAGGTCAAGCGCATGGCCGTCTTCGAGATGCGCAACGGCCGCAAGCGCCTGGTCATGCGGGTCTTCGACGAATCGGGCGAGGCCGAGCTGGTGTTCTTCCAGGGCGTGCAGTACTTCATCAAGTCCTATCAGCCCGGCGAGCTCCTCGCGGTCAGCGGCTCGCCCGAGCTCTTCAACGGCACGCTGCAGTGGACGCATCCGGAGCTCGAGCGGCTCGATCGCGACGAGATCCACCTGATCCATGGCGGACGGATCATCCCGCAGTACCGGCAGACCTCGAAGATGAAATCCGCCGGACTGACCTCGCGCACGTTGCGCACGGTGATCGAATCGGTCATCGACGCGTACGGACCCGAGGAGCTTCGCGAGACGCTGAGCCCGGAGATCCTGCGCGAGCACGAGCTGATGCCGCTCTTCGACGCAGTGCGCGAGCTGCATTTCCCGCAGAGCGAGGAGTCGCTGGCGCGGGCGAAGTTCCGGATGAAGTTCGAGGAGCTGTTCTACTTCGAGCTCGGCCTGGCCGTGCGCAAGGAGATCACTCGATCGAAGGACGTCGGCATCGCGTTCGACATCCACAGCCAGCGGGCGCGCCGTCTGCTCGACACGCTCGGCTTCGAGCTCACCGGAGCGCAGAAACGGGCGCTGCGCGAAATCCTCACCGACATGGCCGCGCCGATCGCGATGAACCGGCTGCTCCAGGGCGACGTCGGCTCCGGCAAGACGATCGTCGCGATCCTCGCGATGCTCGCGGTCGTCGACAACGGCTACCAGTGCGCGCTGATGGTGCCGACGGAGATCCTCGCCGAACAGCACACGAAGACGCTTCAGCGGCTGCTCGAGGGACTCGATGTCTCCATCGTACAGTTGCTCGGCGGGCAGAAGAAGAAAGTGCGCGAGGAGATCCTCCACGACATCCGCACGTCGAAGGCGAACATCATCGTCGGCACGCATGCGCTGTTTCAGGAGGAGGTGCAGTACGGCAACCTCGGCATGATCGTCATCGACGAGCAGCATCGCTTCGGCGTCGAGCAGCGCGCGCTGCTGCGCAACAAGGGCGCGCGTCCGGACACGCTGATCATGACCGCGACGCCGATTCCGCGCACGCTTACGATGACGCTCTACGGCGATCTCGACGTCGCGATCATCGACGAGCTGCCGGCCAACCGCAAGCCCGTGCGCACGGCCGTGCGCTTCGAGAATCAGATCGCCAAGGTCTGGGAGTTCGTGAGCGAGGAGGTCGCGAGGGGAGGCCAGGTGTACGTCGTGTATCCGCTCGTCGAGAAGTCCGAGAAGCTCGAGCTCAAGTCCGCCGTCGAGCACTACGAGTTCCTGCGCACGCACGTCTTCCCGGAGCTGCGACTCGGGCTGCTGCACGGCCAGATGTTCTGGTACGAGAAGGAGGATGTGATGCGGGAGTTCCTCGCGCGCCGCATCGACGTGCTCGTGGCGACGACCGTCATCGAGGTCGGCATCGACGTGCCGAATGCGAGCGTCATGGTGATCGAGAACGCCGAGCGCTTCGGCCTGTCGCAATTGCACCAGCTTCGCGGGCGCGTCGGCCGCGGCAACGACCAGTCGTACTGCATCCTGTTGACGAAGGACCACTACCGCTACCACCTGCGACCGGGACAGAGCCAGAACGACTCCCGGCAGGAGCGGCGGGCGACGATCCGGCGGCTCGAGGCCATGGTCGAAACCAACGACGGCTTCCGCATCTCGGAGATCGACCTGGAGCTGCGCGGCCCCGGCGACATCGTCGGCACGCGCCAGAGCGGCCTGCCCGACTTCCAGCACGCGAACCTCGTCACCGACGGTCCGATCATCGCGGCCGCACGCAAGGCCGCCTTCGACGTGATCGAGGCCGACCCCGAGCTCGAGCGGCCCGAGCACCAGGTCATCCGCGAGGCCTTCGTCCAGGCGAAGCACCGATCGATGCAGTTCGCGGGCGTCGGCTGAGCTTCGTCGCCCCGTACCGCTATCTTTGCCGCGCGCGAAGCAAGGCGCAACGTGCCGCGAGCGCGGCGAGCCTGAATCACCTGGAACGAGGATATGGCGAAACTGACTCTCTCCCCCGATGCCGCGAAGATCAGCGGTCTCTGGTTCGTGACCGTCTACGTCGACGACTTCGCGAAGGCCGTCGAGTTCTACGGCGACATTCTCGCGCTCGAGAAGTCGCACCAGCCGGAGCCCGACGCGTGCTTCTTCGCGATCGGTGCCAACCAGCACGGGTTGTTTCTCCAGGGCGGCGCACGCGCGAAGACGACCAAGCCCGAGGATTCGCATGCCTCGTTCGTGCTGACGGTCGAATCGGCGTCGGCGCTGTTTCAGCGGCTGAAGCTCAATGGGGTGAAGGTCGTGCAGGAGGAGCCGATCGATCGAGGCGAAGGGGATTTCTGGTTCCAGTTCCACGATCCGGCGAACAACCTTCTCGAGGTCTTCGGCGGCAAGTGATCGGGGCCGTGACGACGCGACACGGGCAATTATCCGGTACCCACGCATTTGGGTGAACATTCGGCCCGTGCGTCGTGTTATGCTCCGGGGGTGTGGTGTCTTTATGATGGACTCCCCCTCAAACATCGAGATGGTCCAATGGTCCCGCCGATCTTCGATCTTCTGCTCGTCAAGCACATCATGGTGCTCGTCGAGGTCCGCTGCCGAAAGTGCGGCCATCGCCGGGTGTTGCCGCGCGACTCGCGTCTGGAGCGCGTGCACTGCAGGCGATGCGGACACGCCGTCGAGCTCCGAAGGCTCCCGGTCCAGGGTGGCGCATAGCGGGGGCCGTGCTGCGTCCGCGTCCCCGTCCCCATCAACACCGCACCCGCCGCTTCAATGCTCTCGAATCCCGATCTGATCGGCGCCGTCGGCGTCGCGCTTCTGCTGGTGGCATTCCTCCTGAACCTCCTCGGGCGCCTCGATTCGTCCTCACGCGTCTATGCGGCCGTGAACTTCGTCGGCGCCGGACTCTCGTGTCTCGCGTCGGTGCTCATCGACTACATCCCGTTCGTCGTGCTCGAAGGCGCATGGGCCGCGGTGGCACTCGTCGGACTCGTGCGTCCCCGCCGCGGCTGATGGCATCCCACTCTTATCGACGCCGGTCTCGCGGCGTCGACACGCCACCGATCGTTACCTTGCTTCTCCGTCGTCCGGACGAGATTTGCGCTGTCCGCGAGCCGGCACTCGGCCGGGATCGCGCGGTGCACAGGCGGAGCAGAACCAATCGAATCGAGGGCAATGGAGGATCTACGCATCGAGTCGCGCGAGGCGCTGTCGGAGTGGCTCGCGTCGCACCACGGCTTCCCTGATCTGTTCGTGTTGCGAATGGAGCCACGACCGCAGCCCGATGGCGTACCGCTGCTTCCGGTCGTACGGCTCGAGCTCGCGACGCAGATCGATGGGGGATTCGAGGCGGGGGAGAAGCGGACGCTGCGCGTCTTCGAGCTGACCGGTGAGGATGCCGAGACGTTCTGGATGGAGAACCCCAGGGGGTACGACGCGACGTTCTGCAACGACCAGGGAATGCTGCAGCTCGATCTCGATCGCCCCGGACTGCAGCTCGAAGTGCCGTCGCGCGTGCAGCTGGTCTGTCGCGCGATCACCGTGCGTGAGCTCGCCGACCGCACCGAGATCATCCAGCCGTGGATCGACGACGCCGAGCTCTCGGCACAGGTGCGCGGCTACGGCCTGCCGTCGCCGGCCGACTGGGTCGAGCTGTTCGCGCAGGAGGGAGTCTCGGTCGTGTGGCGTCGCTTCGGCGAGGGACCGCAGACGGCGGATGCTGTGCCCGCGGACTACACCGGATGGTACCTGCAGGAGCCCGAGCGCTTCGCTCGCGCCGGCGGCAACGGCCTGTTCTTCTTCTCGTCCAGCGCGCGGCCCGGAGCCTTCGTCGTTCACGTTCAGAACCACGACCCGGACAACCACGACCTCTGGAAAGCGCTCCAGCAGATTCTCCTGCACTACCCCGACCTCGAGATCCGCACCGGCAACTGCCGGCTCGACGCCGCGACATGGAGGAGCTACCTGAAGGATGGCTACATCACCTGATCGGTCCGCGACTCACAGCACGAGATTGAATCCGAAGTGGATCGTGAACAGCTCGAGTGCGCCGGTGACGTCGCCGCCGATCGGAATCCGCTCGAGGCCGAACGTCTTACGCAGCTCGATCATACCGTATGAGCCGGCATAGCCGACGGACGCGCTCGCGTACGGTATCGTCACGCGAAAGCCCCGCTCGGCGGGTCCGGCGTCGTTGAGGACCGAATCGCTCGCCTGCACCGACGTTCGCCCGATACC
>DATLHO010000198.1:0-10591 GCA_035539855.1 Kapaibacterium sp. (SeqCode)
CGCGCGAAGCCCATGATGACCAGCATCACGCCGGCCATCATCGTCGCGATCGTCAATCCCGCGACGCCGTACTTCTCGACGATGCCGTAGACGATCACGACGAATGCGCCGGTCGGTCCACCGATCGAAACGCGGCTGCCGCCGAGCGCGGAGATAAGGAAGCCGGCGATGACCGCAGTGACGAGTCCCTTCTCCGGCGAGACGCCGGAGGCGATACCGAAGGCGATCGCCAGCGGCAACGCCACGATGCCGACGATGAGGCCGGCGGCGAGATCGTCGAGGAACTGGCGGCGGGTGTAGCCGCGGAGCGTCGTCAGGAGCTTGGGCGTGTACACAGCGAGTATTGAATCGAGGTAGGCCCGTACGGTACGGATTGCACGAGGGATAATCCAGCCGGCGGCGTCGATCTTACCCGAAAATACCGTTGTAACAGAAGTTCGGTCGACTGCAGGTCGCCGGCGGCACGTGCGCCGAGCGTGTCGCCGATTTGCTTATCGTTGTCGTGACCAACCCCTGACAATCATGAGCCCCTCATCACTCGCCCGCCGCGCCTCGCTCGTCTGCACGTCCATCGTTCTTCTCATCCTCGCCGCCACCGGCGCGCACGCTCAGCCGCGCTATTCGGCCGGCATGTATACATGGCTGACCAAGGTCGGCGATACGGTCACGGTTCAATGGGTCACCGACGGTGAAGCGGGCGATGCAGCGACCCTCGAGTATTCGACCGACAGCATGCGAACGTGGGCGCTCGTGAGTTCTCTCCCGTACCAGGGCTTCGGCAACCACCGGTGGGTCGTTCCGGACGACACCACACGTTCCGCGTTCTTTCGCATCGCGGTCCGCGGCGTGACCATGGCTGTGAGCTACCGGTTCCTCATCAGTCGTGAACAGTTCGTGTTTCGACTGACGCTCGAGCCTCCGATCGTCGTCACCGACTCGACGGTGGACGTCGTCTGGTTCAACGACGTGATTCCCGGAGGGACGTACTTCCTCGATTACTCGACCGACAGTATCGAGTGGCACTTGATTGCGGGTCGTGCGATTTTCAAAGGCGAGTTGCGATACTCCTGGACCGTGCCACGCGACCCCGCACCGCGCGTACGCGTGCGCCTGCGGTGGGACGGTGAGTTGGCCCCACGCCCGGTACGCGGCATGACCGAGGCCTTCGAGATTCTCGGACGAGCCCCGGCATCGATCCGCGTTGCAGCCGCCTCGATCGCGCCCACGTATTACTTCGGCGACACGGCGACGGTGATCTGGTCAACGCTCTATCCTGACGAGCTCAGCGACTCGGTCGTCGTCGAATACGCCCGGACGCGCGGCGCATCGTGGGAGCACATTGCCACGCGCTCCTCGGCCAGTTCGCCCGACTCGGTTCGCTGGGGCGTACCGTCGGAGGCGACGACCTCGGGACAGATCCGCGTGCGAACGTCCGACGGCTCGGTCTTCGACACGACGCGCGCGACGCTGACGATCCGTCCCCAGCCGTACCTGCGACTGGTGCGTCCGAATGGCGGCGAGAGCTTCTACGAGGATTCGCTCGTTTGGGTGGTCTGGGATGCGATGAGTCTCGACGGTCAATACAACGTGGAGTTCTCGATCGACACCGGGAGCACATGGAGTTCGATCGTAGCGGGGCGTGTCGCACTCGATGGACTCGACTCGGTCGCCTGGAGCATTCCGCCGACGCCGTCGGCCGGTGTCCTGATCAGGATCTCGCATGATGAAGGAACGTTCAACGACACGAGCGACGGATCGTTTGCGATTCTGCTGATGCCGACGTCGGTGTTCGCGGATGTCAACGCGAGTACCGAAACGTCGCTCGCGCCGAACCCCACCGTTGCCGGCCGGATGATCGCACGATGGACCCAGCTGCGGCCCGGCGCTGCGACGCTGCGCCTGTACGCCTCGGACGGCTCCCTCGTGCGCACGATCGATCTCGGCGACATGGAGACGGGTCTCAACACGCGATCGATTGACCTGGGCCACGTGTCAAGCGGATGGTATCGCTTCGAAGTGGTGTCGCCAGGAGAATCCGGCGGCGGAACTGTGATCGTGCATTGAGTGGCGGCCTCGTGGTGCATGCCCGCGGATGTGCCGGGTGCGCTCACTGTCTCCATACGCGAAGCCGCAGAAGCAAGTCAACCCTGGTCCGCAGCCAATGCGGCCTCGATCGCGAGTCGCATGGCACGCTTCGCGCGAGCACCGGCGACGACGACGTCGGCATGGTCGAGCGCCTGGCGCGCGGTATCCGAGAGCGTGTTCGTTATCAGCGAGAACGCCGTGACACGCCGCCCGAGGCGGCGCGCCGCGACGATCTCCGGCGCCGTCGACATGCCGACGGCATCGGCACCCATGAGTCGGAGCATCCGGATCTCCGCGCGCGTCTCGTAGCTCGGTCCGAGCACGGCGGCATACGTGCCCTGTTCGAGGCGCAGGCCGCGGTCGAGAGCGGCAGCGGTGACCGTGCGCAACCATGCACGATCGAAGGCCGGCGGCGACGGCGAGGCAACGTCGGCGTCGATGCGCAGGCTACCGTGCAAGAGCGGTGAACGGGAGCCGAGCAGCAGCGCGCTCAGTCCGTCGATGAGCATGATGTCGCCGACGCTCAGCCCCGGATTGAGTCCTCCAGCCGCGTTCGTGATGACCACGTGCGCCGCACCATGCGAGGCGGCGAGCTCGACCGTCGATGCCGCATCCGCTGGCGTGATCCCCTCATACAGGTGGCGCCGACCCAATGCCACGAGGACGCGCCGCCCGCCCGGGCGCCAGAGCGCCAGGCGGCCGTAGTGCCCAACCACCGTGCTGGCGATCTCGCCCACCGTCTCGAGCTCGCCATCGTCGAAGGCGCCGGATAGTCCGGAGCCAACAATGACGGCGGCGTCGATCGTCGTCGACGAGAACAACCCCGATGAGATCATTCGGATTTCGTTGGGTAACGAATGGAGACGCTCATGAATATCCGGACACACGTGCCGTCGGAGTGGCGCGCGGCCACGCTGGTGCTGATTCTCGGTCTCCTCGCCGCAGACGTCGCCGTGGCGCAGGAGTACCTGTACATCGATGTCCCTGGACAGGTGAAGGTCGGGACGACTGAATGGGTCGTCTATCATTCCGAGGGATACTCGGGCACATTCCTGTTCGAGTATTCGACCGACGGGGCGGTCTGGAAACGGATCGATATCGTCGAGGCACGCGACGGAGTGAGCCAGTGGCTGTCGTGGACCGTCCCCAACGATACGTCCTCGAACGCAGTCATCCGGATCGTCTCCAATGATACCGTATGTGCCATCTCCTCCCCCTTCTCGATCGTCACCCGGTATCGACCGCTCGTTGAGATCACCCGCGCCCCGCAGATCCTTTACGGTGGATCGCGGGCAATCATCGAGTGGTCGCTGTTGTACGCCCAGGACTTCGCCGGGCGCGTCGTGGTCGAACTCTCACTCGATGCCGGCGCGACGTGGCGTGCGATCGACAGCGTCGTATCGAGATCACCGTTCGACTCCCTCTCGTTTACTGTACCGAACGATACGACCTCACGCGGTATGATCCGCCTTCGGACCGACGATTGGGCGTCGCTTGACACTACGAGCTCGTCGCTGAAGATCCGCTGGCAGCCAGCCATTATTCTCCTCAGTCCCAATGGCGGTGAGGTCCTGGCCATCGAATCCACGGTGACCATCCTCTGGGAATCGCGCAGCATCAACGGTCACCTCACGCTCGAGTACTCTGTCGACAGTGGAGCCTACTGGTTTGCGATCGAAGCCCGCCGCAACGTGCGCGAGGGCATCGACTCCCTTGCATGGCTGGTCCCGGCGCCGCCGACCAACGGAGCGCTCCTACGCATTCTGCATGAAGAAGGCACGGTCGCAGACACCAGCGACGGCGCGATACGAATCATCAACCCGACCTCCGACGCGCCGGATGAGGCACACGAGCTTCCCTCGCGGATGGACCTGACAGACGCCACCGTGATCGGCTCGGCACGTCGTCGAGCGATGACCGCGCCTGCTGGAAGTCACTAGTTTGCCGTCCGCCGGTTCGTCGTGATTCACTAGTTCTTTCAAACCAATTCGCCCCAGTCATGGACTCTACCGACGCCCGTTCCCCCAGAGCGTTCACCCGATCCGCGGCGCGCCGCCTCGCGCTGTTGATGCTCTTCGTGCTCGCCGGCACCGGAGCCGCGCACGCGCAGCGATCACTCAGCATGTTGATACCGACCTCTCACTTCGTGATTGACCGGACCTACACGCTTCTGCTCTTCAAACAGGGGTACACCGAGGGGCGGATCCGGCTCGAGTATTCCGTCGACAGCATGCGCACCTGGAAACTCGTCGATACGCTCGACCCGGCGACGATCGGCTCGATCCAGTTTCCGTGGCTCGTTCCCGATGACAGCACCGCAACCGGCGTGCTGCGCGTGACGGTCAACGACACGATGCGGGCGCGCTCGGCGCTCTTCACGATCGGTCGCACACCGATCCCGATGCTTCGCGCCTACTCGCCGCAGTCTGGCTCGACCGTCTATGCCGGCACCGAGACGACGATCATGTGGTATTCCGAGAACATCTCCGGCATGATCGTGGTCGAGTACTCGCTCGACAGCGGCGCCGTCTGGGCGTCAATCGAGTATGTCACCGCGCGCAATGGGACCGACTCGCTCGTCTGGACCGTTCCGCACGTTAGCAGCAGCCGAGCCCGTGTGCGCGTTCGAACGTATTGGGCAGGTGCCCGCGCACATCTCGAACGCCGTTCGCCTGCGAATCGAACAAGAGGACGGATTGGACGAGGACGAATCCGACGGCACCTTCCGGATCGTCGCGAAGCCGTCCGGCGTGCGCGACGAAGCGACGGCCATGCTCAGCAACGCCGACGTGAGGCCGAACCCCGTGCGCGACCTCGGCGATTTGCGATGGACGCAAACGCAGACCGGCGGCGCGCGCATACGACTCTACGACCTCACAGGCGCGACCGTGTACGAGTCGCGCGTTGCCATCGACGCTCCAGGCCAGCAACACGTCGTACTCGACCTGCGGTCACTATCGGCAGGCAGCTACCACTACGAAATCGAAGCCGGCCGCAAATCAATCACCGGTCCAATCATCCTACAACGCTGAAGCGCCCAGCACCCGAGCGTCCGTAAGAGCCCAATCCGCACGACCTGCTCGCCGCCAGCACACCGCGCGACCCGTGAAAACCGAGGCGGCGTCGGTCGACGCGACTCGAGCCGAGATATGACGCAACGCATCGACAGATGCTCAGCCACTGGAGACCCGTCCATATGTTCGCCGATCTCCGGGCACTTCAAGCCCTCATTTCCTTGCACGTCTTCGCCGCGTTGCCGTAATTCGTCCTGTCTGCTGAGCTCTCGCTTCGATATCCTGATCCCCATCCCTCGATTCATTTCCAAACCTACCTGTCGATGCAGTTCCGATCGAATGTCGCTGCGTCCGACTCAAGAAAGAGCGACGAGATCCGTTTCGATCGCGAGCTTTCGCGCGCGGAGTGGTGTGTCGAACGCATCCCGCGCGAGGCAGTCGAACGCGCGAGCGGCTGTGTCGGCCTTGCCGAGCAGAACAGCGACGATCCCGCTCGTGCGCGTGCATTGCTCGTGAGTGCGACGGCCCATCTCCACCTTTCCAACTACGCCGTCGCGCGCGACGAATTCGAGACCGCCCGAAAGATTTTCGAGGCGCACGGCGACGCCCGTGGCGTTGCGCGTGCGATCGCAGGTTTTGGGAATGCGTGCTGGTGCGCCTGCGGATATGCTGAAGCACACGAGAATCAAAAGGTGGCGCTTTCGATGTTCGAGGCTCTCGAGGACGCTTACGGCATCGCGCTGTGCACCGTTCTCATAGGACGGACGCTGGTCGACCTCGGCCATCTGCAGGCTGCGCGCGAGACGGTCGACGTCGCGCTCGAGCTCAGTCAAGAGCTCGACGATTGTTATGTCAGGATGCGCGCCCTCGGCCTGGCTGCCCGTGTTCAGTCCGAGCTCGGCAACCGGCAGCGTTCGCTCGAGCTCGATCGAGCGGCACTTGCCCTGGCGGAGGAAAACGACTTCCGAGTCGAAGTCCTGCGACACGTAATGAACTCCGGCGACGATTACCAGGGCCTCGGCCGCTACGATGAAGCAATGGTTGCGCACCAGCGTGCGGTCGTCATGGCGCAGGAGCTTGGCTGCCGCCGGTTCGAGTCCATCGCGACAGGTAATATTGCCGACCTCTTCCGTGAGCTCGGCGACCATGAAAGAGCCTTGCGCTACTTCTGGGTGGCAGCCCGAATCTCGCAGGAGATCGGCTGCCCGTGCGGCGCCGCGTTCTACGCCGGGGAGATCGGACGACTCTACGAGGAGATCGACGAGCTCGGTATGGCTCTGGCGCATTTCGAGTCGGAAATGGCGCAGGGAGACGACCGCCGCTCGAACGTCGCGCAGCACACAGGAGACATCGGGGTAGTTCACTTTCGTCTTGGCGACTACAGTGGGGCGCTTGCACGCTACGAGTCTGCGCTGGCGACCTGCGAGCAGATCGGCGAACAGACACGCATCGCGCTCTGGCTCGGGCGGATCGGCCAGCTCTATTCGACTCGGGCATTCAATGGGTACTCACCCAAAAGGGCAGAGGATTGTTTTGCGCGGGCGATGACGATCTCAAGCGAACACGGCTTCAGCAGCCACGTCGCCCAGATCCATCGATGGCTCGCACAGCTCAATGAAGACGAAGAGCGCTATCGCGAAGCGTATGAGCACCTGAAGCAGCACCTAGCGATTCGAGAGGAGATCAAGAGCCATGAGGCGCATCGGCTCGCACAGCAGTTCGAGCATCGACAGAGGATCGCAGAGGTTGAGCGACAGCACGTGATCCAGCAGGCCGAGGCGCAGGCTGCCGCGGCACGCGCGGAGCTCCTGGAAGAACGGCTCACCCGCCAACAGCAGGAACTTGCGATGACCGCACTTAGCCTGGCGCGACAGACGGATTTGCTTGCGCGCTTTCGCAATGAGCTGCGCGCGATAATCGCTTCGACTATTAGCAACGATCCGACCGTGCGCGCGGTCCGAGAAAAGCTCAAGGAGCTCCCCTGCGAGTCGATCGACTGGACACGCTTCGAGGCAGAGTTCCAGCAGACGTTTCCAGAGTTCCGCGGGAGGCTCCTCGAGCGCCACCCCTCGTTGTCGAAGACCGAAGTGAAGATTTGCTCTCTCCTGAAGCTGCGTTTGACAACGATGGACATAGCGCAATTGCTATGCGCTTCCGACCGAAGCATCGACTGGCATCGCTCGAACATCCGCAAGAAGCTCGGCCTGCAACCGCGGGACGATCTCTCTGAGGCGATGCAGAGGATCTAGCCTCGGAGCGGCTCGACTCCACGCGAACGCCGCGTGCGTCCGGGGCGGAGGCTCGCAGTTGCCTCCACACCCGGACGACAACGGGCCGGATCTGGAACTTCATGACCACGATGCGAACGGTGCCGCTTGGCGGGTTTGCCGCCGACGAGCTGAAGTTGATCAGGCGCAGCGTAACCGTGTCGGTGCCCGAGGCCCGCCGCCGCTGATGGTCGAACCATAGGCCGTAACGGCGCCGGCGTATCCGACAGCTCCCGGATGGTGACTGCGGGGAGCCTTTCCTGCAGCTGGAATCGAAGAAGCCCCCGGCACCAAACGGCACCGGGGGCTCTTCTTATTCGTGATCGAACATCACCCGATGATCTGCTTGTGGATCATCGACGGGCGAATCTCCTTCGACTTCTCGCGAGCGTCGAAGCTCTCGATGACGTTGCCGTTCGTGCTCGTGACCAGGAGATCGGAGTACTTGCGCAGTCCGGTTCCCGCGGGAATCAGACGGCCCATGATCACGTTCTCCTTGAGGCCGACGAGGTTGTCGACCTTGGCCTCGACCGCGGCGTCGGTGAGCACTTTCGTCGTCTCCTGGAACGATGCGGCCGAGATGAACGACTCGGTCGTCAGTGACGCCTGGGTGATTCCGAGCAGCATCGGATCCGACGTCGCCGGCTCGGCGTCGCGGGCCTCGGCGACCTTCTTCGACTTCTTCTTGAGCTCGAGGTTGGTCTCCTTGAACTTCCGCTTGTTGACGAGCGAGCCCACCTTGAAGCGGCTGTCGCCCTTCTCGGTGACCACGACCTTCTGCTTGACCTCGTCGTTCTCCTCTTCGAACTTGAAGCGGTCGACCTGGTCGCCCTCGAGGAACCGCGTGTCGCCGGCGTCGGCGATGCGGACCTTCTGGAGCATCTGGCGCGCGATGACCTCGATGTGCTTGTCGTTGATCTTCACGCCCTGCATCCGGTAGACCTCCTGGATCTCGTTGACGATGTACTCCTGAACGGAGCCCACGCCCTTGATGCGCAGAAGATCGTGCGGATCGGTCGATCCGTCGGAGAGGCGCTCGCCCGAGCGGACGAAGTCGCCTTCCTGAACGAGCACGTGCTTGCCGAAGCTGACGGTGTAGTCCATGCGCGTGCGACCGTCGAGCGAGGTAACCACGACGACGCGGTTGCCACGCTTGGGCTTGTCGAACGAGATGATGCCGTCGATGTCCGAGACGACCGAGGGCTGCTGCGGCGAGCGGGCCTCGAACAGCTCGGTCACGCGCGGCAGACCGCCGGTGATGTCCGAGGTCTTGCCGACCTCCTTCGGGATCTTCGCCAGCACCGTTCCCGGCTGCACGTCCTCGCCCTCGTCGACGTTGATGTGCGCGCGGATCGGGATCACGTAGTGCTGGATCAGCGCGCCGTTCTCGTCGAGCACCTCGACGGTCGGGGTGCGCGTGCGATCCTTCGAGTCGATCGTGACCTTCGTGATGTAGCCCGTCTGCTCATCCGGCTCGTCACGGTAGGTGACGTTCGGGATGAGGTCCTTGTAGCGGACCGTGCCGGCGCGATCGGTGAGGATCACGTTGTTGTACGGATCCCACTCGTAGAGCACGTCGGCCTTGGCCACCGGCTCTCCCTCGGCGACGCGGAGCACCGAGCCATACGCCACGTCGTAGCGCATGATCACGCGGTTGTCCGCATCCATCACGGTGATCGCTCCGGCGCGGCCGGTGACGACGCGCGCCGAGCGCGTCATGCCGGTGTCCGGATCGGTGTCGTGACGCTCGATGAACTTGATCCCCTCGTAGGCGACCTTGCCCTCGGACTTCGTCTGCACCGTGCTCTGCGCGGAGATCAGCGAGGCGGTACCACCCGTGTGGAACGTGCGCAGCGTCAGCTGCGTGCCCGGCTCACCAATCGACTGCGCCGCGACGATGCCGACGGCCTCGCCGACGTTGGCGAGGTTGCCCGTCGTCAGGTTCGTGCCGTAGCACGCCGCGCAGATGCCGCGACGCGACTCGCACGCGAGCACCGAGCGGATCATCACCGACTCGATCGCCGTCTGCGAGATCACCTGCGCGACGTCGTCCTTGATGAGCTCGCCCTTCTTGACGACGACCACGTTCGTCAGAGGATCGATGATGTCCTGCAACGCCGTGCGGCCGAGAATCCTCTCGTGCAGGTGCTCCTTGACGTTCTCGCCCTCCTTCAACGCGCGCATCTCGACGCCGCGGATCGTTCCGCAGTCGTGCTCGGAGATGATCGCGTCCTGGGCGACGTCGATCAGTCGACGCGTCAGGTAGCCTGCATCGGCCGTCTTGAGCGCCGTGTCGGCGAGACCCTTACGCGCGCCGTGCGTCGAGATGAAGTACTCGAGGATCGAAAGACCCTCCTTGAAGTTCGACGTGATCGGGTTCTCGATGAGCTCGCCGATGGCGCCCGAGAGCGACTTCTGCGGCTTGGCCATGAGACCTCGCATGCCCGCCAGCTGGCGGATCTGCTCTGTCGATCCTCGCGCCTTCGAGTCGAGCATCATCCAGAAGGTGTTGAAGCCCTGGTCGGCGACCTTGAGCGCCGACTGAAGGTGGCTCGACACCTTGTTCGTGGCGTTCGACCAGACGTCGATCACCTTGTTGTAGCGCTCGGAGTTCGTGATGACGCCTTCGAGATAGAAGTTCTGAAGACGGTCGACCTCCTTCTGCGCCTTGGCGATGATCGGGTCCTTCTCCTTCGGCACGAGCACGTCGGAGATCGACACCGACAGTCCGCCGCGGGTGGAGTAGGTGAAGCCGAGGTTCTTCAGGTCGTCGAGGAAGCGAACAGTCTTCAGTGAACCGGCGCGGCGGAAGCAGTCGGAGATCAGTCGCGTGAGCTCCTTCTTCGTCAGCAGCGTGTCCATGAAGCCGAGCTCCGACGGCACGATCTCGTTGAAGATCACGCGGCCGGCGGTCGTCTCGACCATCTTCCCGTCGACTCGCACCTTGATCTTCGCGTGCAGGTGCAGGCGATTGCAGTTGTGCGCGACGATGACCTCCACCGGCGAGGAGAACACGAGTCCCTCACCCTGCAGGCCCGGACGGGTCTTCGTCAGGTAGTAGCACCCGAGAACCATGTCCTGCGACGGAACGGTGATCGGGTCGCCCGACTGCGCCGAGATGATGTTGTGCGACGAGAGCATCAGGAGGATGGCCTCGAGCTGCGCATCGTAGCTCAGCGGGATATGCACGGCCATCTGGTCACCGTCGAAGTCGGCGTTGAACGC
>DATLHO010000199.1:0-8502 GCA_035539855.1 Kapaibacterium sp. (SeqCode)
CGCGCCGTCGACGCCATGGGGCGAGGACGGCCTGCCGCTCGGGCGCACCGACTGGGTGCGCGACGGCGAGCAGCGCAACCTGTTCGTCTCGCGCTACTGGGCACGCGAGCGCTCGCTCGAGCCGGTGCCGCGCGGCACGAACCTCATCATGAGCGGCGGCACCTCGACGCTCGACGAGCTCGTCGCCTCGGTCGAGTACGGCCTGCTGGTGACGAGCTTCTGGTACATCCGCACCGTCGATCCGCAGACGATCCTGCACACCGGCCTGACCCGCGACGGCCTCTTCCTCATCGAGAACGGCGCCATCACGCGTCCCGTCGTCAACTTTCGCTGGAACGAATCCCCCGCTGCGATCTTCCGCTCCATCGAGGCGATGAGCGCCCCGGAGCGAGCAGTGACCCGCGAAGGCTACATACCGATCGTCGCGCCGGCGGCGCTGGTCGGGGAGTTTCGTTTTTCGAGCGTGAGTCCGTCGACCTAGATGTTGGATGTGAAAGGTCAGATGTCAGATGTCACGAGGCGCGAGGCGGTGGGGGTTTTGGTTATTGGCCATTTGTTATTGGTTTTTTGATTTGGCGGGATGTCGGCTTCTTGCCTGGAGTTGGCAGGGGGTTGGTTTCGGGTACTTCGATAACGCTCAGGACCAATAACCAACTACAAAAACCCAATAACAAAAAACCCGGGATCAAACCACCCCCTCCCCCGTCTGTGACATCTGACATCTAACATCTGACATCTAACAACCGACATCCCCCCCGATGCCACGCTCGTTCCTCGTCTTCATCGTCCTGCTGATTCCGGTTGTGCTTCATGCGCAGCGGGGACGGTTTGGCGTGAGTCCACCGGTCATTTATCCGAGTCAGAATGTGATTACGATCGAGTCGCCCGATGGACTCGATCGCGTGCGCGTGCTCGGGAGCACTGCGAACGTCACGGTGGCGGGCGAGGGCGATCTCGATTGCCCGACGCGGCACGAGCTCGAGGTGTTCGTGTCGACGGCGCATCTGCATGCGGAGGTCGTTCTCGAGCTCACCGACTGTCGCGGCAACGCGGAGATGCGACGGCTCGTGATCAACACGACGTGGAGGGTCGACACCAAGCGCATCGGACCGGTGCGCGCCGGCTCGACGCCGTGCGCGATGTTCCAGATCGTCCTCGATCCCGGCGCGGCCCCGGCGATTCTCGACTCGGTGAGCGTCGCCGATCCGCGCGCGCGCCTGCGGTTCTTCAGTGACCTGCCGCATCGTCTGCCCACCGGTCACACCTACCAGTACCAGGTCTGCTTCACGACCGATGAGCCGGGGACGTACAAGATCCCCGTCGTCACGTGGATGCGCCGGCAGTATGCCTCCGGAGGCTACACCACCTATCCCGTCGCCGACACCGGCATCGTCATCGTGCGGCTTCCTCCGGAGGAGGAGCCCGAGGTCGCGGCCGACCCGACGACGTTCCGGAGCGTCGCCGTGCCGAACGCGGTGATCCCGCCGGCGGGACGCTTCTTCGCCGGCGCGTACGATGTGCTCGGTGTGATCGCGGGATACTCGATCAGCGACAACCTGATGATCTTCGGCGGCGGTGCGATTCCGCTGCCCGACGACTGGGGCGGCGTTCGAGGACAGATGCAGGGCGCCGCGTCGATCGGCGCGAAGGCAGGACTGACGATTACGGAAGGACTCGACGTCGCGGTGGGATACCAGTACGCGCTCAGCATCTACGACGAAGAGGCGACGCCGGACGTCCGCGAGTCGCAGATCTCGGTGCATGCGCCGTGGGGCGCGATCAGCTACGGCGACGACGACAGCCGCGCGTCACTGACGCTGGGCTACGCGTTGAAGCACCACACGAAGCCCCTCATCGAGTTCGACGAGAACGCGCTGATCGTCGCGGCCGGCGGCGACTATCGATTCGCGAATCACTGGAAGGTGGCGGGCGAGATCGCGTACATGCAGACGCTCGGCGTGGTGCCGATCGTCGCGACCGCGCGCTACTTCACCGACACCTACGCCATCGACGCGGGCATCGGCTTCGCGGGCATCACCGTCGGCGACGGAGTCGCGCCCGCGATTCCAGTGCTGCCGGTCATCAGCGCGATCTTCGTCTTCTAGCCGGCGCCGATCGCTTCATCGACGAACGATGAGCGATGTCGCCGGCGCGAACGTGTTGGCGGTCACGAGATAGACGCCCGGACGGAGCGCCTCGGTCGGGAGCGACGCTCGATGCGTGCCCGCGCCGAGATCGCCGTCGACGATCGTCGCGACGCGGCGGCCGAGCACATCGTGGAGCTCGATCCGCACGCGCATTGCCTTCGCGACCGTGAACGTGATGCTCGATCCATCGACAGCGAGGTGCGGCGCATGAGCGGCGCCATCGTCGGCGATCGCCATCGGAAGGTCGAACGCCTGGTGGATTCCCTGCCACACGTCGACGGCATCTCCCTGATAGCCGAGCGCCCAGATGCCGATGCCGCCGAGGCCCCGGTCGTTGACCAGACGATACTTCAGCGCGAGACTGAGACTGTCGTCGTACCACCCCTGATACCACGCATCGCGGCGAGTGAACCGATACCACGGCGTCGACGTCGGCTCGTCGAACAACCGGCCGTAGGTCGCCGCGGACGTGCGCGCGTCGCCGTAGAGAATCGCGCGCCCCTCGCCCGTCACCGCGCTGCCGCGCTCCTGATCGGCCGTCGGCCACTCGTACCCGTACCACGGCACGCCGAGCAGCAGCTTCGACGGCGTCATCCCCGTGGCCAGCCAGGTGTCGACCGAGCGCGTGACGTTGAGGTTCTCCCCGGCAAGCGGCGCGACCGGACCGGCCGTCGGCGAGTTGCGCCAGTGATAGTCGTAACCCATCATGATGAGGTAGTCGCAGACGCCGTCGGCCGTCAGCGCGACCGCGTCGAAGGCGCTGCTCCAGTCGACCGCGGGGATCGCCATCGAGATCTCCGCCGCGGGTATCTCCGCACGCAGCGTCGTCGCGAGCTCGCGCATGAATGCGGTGAGGTTGTCGCGCTGCGCGCCGGGCACGACCTCGAAGTCGATGTTGACGCCGTCACCGCCGCCGCCCACGACGCTGTCGACGATGGTCTGCACCAGCCGCGTGCGCCGCGCCGCGTCGGAAAGCAGCGCGCGGTTCGACGGGTCGCCGAAGCTCGTCACCGTAAGGATGACCTTGACGCCGCGAGCGTGCGCGGAGTCACGCAGCGCCGGCGCCGGCCATCCGCGCACGCTCCGTGCGACGCCGGTGCTGTCGGCCTCGAGGCTGAAGTACCCGATCGCCGTCAACGCGCTCCAGTCGAAGCGCGCCCACTGCGTCGACGAGATCCAGTACGGCACCCAGCCGAAGACCCGTTTCGCCAGCGGCATCGCCCGCGGCGCGAGCGGCACTGCCTGGCTGCTCGGCTCTGTTCGCTCGCCGTCGACTTCCAGCGACTCACCGCCTCCGTCTGCCCGCCCTGCGTTTGGACTTCCGACCTCGGAGTGTCTTCGGCTCTCGAGCTCGTGGATGCTCTCGGCACGCTGCGCCCGAGCCAGTACAGGCGCGAGCAGCAGGACGATCAGAAGGACTCGGTATCGCATCGACATCTGGTTCCTCATCGAAGGTCGAGCGTGGTGGGGTGCTCGTCGAGAGGAATCGACGAGACGATGTCGCGCCGCAGATACCACTGCCGCGCGATCGGATCGGTCTGAAAGAACGTGAGGAGCATCCGGGCGACCTTCTGCCGACCGCTCTGCGAAGGATGCGTGCCGTCGTCGACGAAATCCGATCGCTCCCAGATCAGACCGTCGCTGCGCGGCGTCGTTCCGTTGGCCCACAGGTAGGGTCCCCACGCGAGCCACGGCGCGCGACGATCGTCGCCTTCGTAGCTGAGCTCCGGAACGCCGACGATCTGATCGTCGATGAGCCACTTCACCGCGAAGCCCGACTCGTACGCGTACGGCTCGGGATTGAGCGTCGTCGTCGCATAGCCGCCGTAGGTGCGGCTCGAGAGATACCCGGCGGCCATGTTCGGAAAGCGGCGGCGGAGGATCTGTGCGATGGTCGTGAGCTGGCCCTGGAGCGTGTCCGCATGTCCGGGGAACGCGCCGGTCGGCCGGGCATTCGCCTCCTTGATCCACGCCACCTGCACCTGCGCTCGCGTTACGCCCGCCTGGCGCAGACGCTCGTCGACGACCGACCAGAACCGCGCGGTGTCCTTCGCGATGATCGCCGCGGTCTGCCCGCCCTGCGCCCCGTCGACGATGACCACGCGCGGATTGCGGGTCGAGTCGGCCATCGCCAGCGTGCGGAAGGCCGAGAACTCCTGCGTCGCGTTCGACATCCCGATCGACAGCAGCACGATGCGGCCGCGGACCGTGTCGATCGCGCCGGTGGTGTCGCGCGGCACGATCCGCGCGAGCGCCCGCAGACCGCCGTTGCGATGGTCGATCGGGAGATCGTTGGAGCGGCGATAGAGTCCTCCATCGAACCCCTTGTACATCGTCCAGCTCGCGAAGTCCGTGAGCGGGATGAGCTCGTCCTGCGCGCGTACGAACGTCGGCGTCAGGAGCAGGAGGGCGATGAGTAGCGTATGGCTGAGCGTGCTCATGGGCGTGTGCGGTGAGGTCCTCCGGCGCATCAGTGCGCTCGCGGGACCGGTGTGAATCCGGCGCCTCTGCGACTATCGGCGGCGCAGCACTGCGCGCAGGCCGTGGCGGGGGCGCAGCGTGATCGAGGGCCAGTAGTCGATCGTCTGCTCGGTGTCGACATCGACGCGCCACGAGCGAGCGATCGTCGCCAGCAGCAGCGTCGCCTCCATGACCGCGAACTGATCGCCGATGCAGCGGCGCGGCCCGCCGCCGAAGGGAAAATACGCGTACTTCGGCAGCGCGCTCTCGAGCTCGGCCGTCCAGCGCTCCGGACGGAACGCGAGCGGCTCGTCGAAGTAGCGCGCATCGCGATGCAGCATCCACTGGCTCATGATGAGCTGCGAGCCCGCCGGGATTCGATAGCCGCCGATCTCGCACTCCTCGATCGCCTCGCGGCCGACACGCCACGCCGGCGGATAGATCCTCATCGACTCCTTGACGACCTGCGCGGTGTAGGTGAGCGCCGGAAGATCCTCGAGCGTCGGCGCGCGATCGCCGAGCACGCGTCGGAGCTCCTCGGCCAGCGCCGCGTCGACGTGGGGATTCTGCGACAGCAGCAGAAACGTCCACGACAGCGAGACCGCGGTGGTCTCATGGCCGGCGAGGAAGAGTGTCACGGTCTCGTCGCGCACCTGACGGTCGCTCATCGTCGTGCCGTCGTCGTCCTGCGCGGCGAGGAGCATCGACAGCAGGTCGTCGCCGAGCTCGCCGGAGCGCCGCCGCGCCTCGATGATGCGATAGATGATCGCGTCGAGCGTCGCGAGCGCGCGGCGGAAGCGCAGGTTGCGCGGCAGCGGGAGCTGCTGCAGGAACTGCAGGATGCTGATGCGATCGACGAACCGCTCGAGCATGATCTCGAGCGCGTGGCCGACGCGCTTCGCGTCCTCGGTCGTGACATCGGCGCCGAAGAGCGCCTTCGTCACGATCTCGAGCGTCACGCGCATCATCTCCGCGTGGATGTCGAGCTCACGACCGTCCTCCCACCGATCGAGCATCCGCTCGGTGTAGCCGGTCATCACCGTCGCGTACGAGGCGATGCGCTGGCGATGGAACGCCGGCGCCATCAGCCGTCGCTGCCGCAGCCAGAACTCGCCGTCGCTGACGAGCAATCCCCGGCCGAAGACCTCGGCGGTGTCGCGCAGAAGCCGGGGCTTGATGAAGTTCCGGTTGCTCGTCACCAGCACCTCCTCGACGAGGTCCGGATGGTTGAGCACGTAGATGTGGATGTTCGCGACGCGCAGGTGCGCGATGTCGCCGTACTCCTCGACGCACTCCTGCATCAGCTCCAGCGGGCGATTGCGGAGATCGCGGAGATTGCCGATGTAGAACTGCCCGCGGGGGCCGGGTGGATAGAGCTGCTGCTGCATGGTGTATCGTTCCGGACCCGCCCCGATCATGGCGAGCTCCGTTTGGCGATTGCGGATTGGATCCGGATGCGCGACCTTCCGACGCTCCGGTGGGTCCTCTCGACGGTGGCGATCGTCGCCGGCGTCAATTTGTCGCCCTCCGGAGAAAACGCAATCCGAAATCGCACCAGTCCCCTGCCGTGATCACTCTTTCGACCGAATCCCAGCCCGAGACGAAACCGGAGCTCTACTCGCTGCTGCTCGCGCAGGCCCGGTCGCTCGTCGAGGGGGAGCCCGACGCGATCGCCAATCTCGCGAACGTTGCCGCGCTCGTCTATCACACGCTTCCCGATCTCAACTGGTCCGGCTTCTATCTGCACAAGGACGGCGAGCTCGTGCTCGGTCCATTCCAGGGCAAGCCGGCGTGCATCAGGATTGCGATCGGCAGGGGCGTCTGCGGCACCGCGGCCGCGCAGCGCGCCACGATCGTCGTCCCGAACGTCGACGAGTTCGAGGGACACATCGCCTGCGACGGCGACTCGCGCTCGGAGATCGTCGTGCCGCTCGTACGCGACGGCGTGCTGCTCGGGGTGCTCGACGTCGACAGCCCGTCGCTCGATCGCTTCGACAACGACGATCGCGAGGGACTCGAGCGGCTCGCCGCGCTCGTGATCGAACATCTGTGACGCGTTCGCAGCGCCAGGATCGACCGCCCACCATTACGGCATCTACGATGAAGCTCTTCTACTCCGTCCTCCTGCTCCTGCTTCCTGTCGTGTCGATCGCGCAGATCACGTGGCAGCCGATCGGACCGTTCGGCGGCAACGTCACGCGCGTCGCGGCGGACTCCAACGGCGCGCTCTTCGCGATGGCCGACAACGGCGTGTACCGCTCGATCGACAACGGCACGTCGTGGGTGCGCAGCGCCGACGTTCCCGTCGGCGTCACGTTCGTCGCGTTCGCGATCGCTCGCAACGGGACGTACTTCGCGAGCACCGCGAACGCGGGCGCCTACCGCTCGACCGATCAGGGTCTGAGCTGGACGCAGGTGCGCGAGGGACTTCCGCAGTCGTTCGCGTGGAGTCTCGCGGCCAACCCGATCGCCGACGAGGTGCTCGTCGCGACCGGACCCGGCATCTACCGCACGACCGACAATGGCACGACGTGGACGCTGACGGGCAACGAGCGGATCGCCCGCCCGATTCTCTTCGCGCCCGACGGCACCGCGTACGCCGCGATCGACAGCGGCGTGATGCGCTCGAGCGACCCCGCGCGCGCGACGTGGACGTGGACCGACTCGACCGCGACGCCGACGGCGATCACGGGGTTGATCCTCGTCGGCGCCGACACGCTCTGGGCGGGCTCCGACGGCAACGGCGTGTGGCGCTCGGTCGACGGCGGCGTCACGTGGACGTCGCGCAGCACCGGCCTGACGTCGATGGACGTCGAGGCGATCGATCATGGATATGCCGGCGAGCTCTACGTCAGCACCGCCGATGGAGGACTGCATCGCTCGACCGATGACGGCGAGCTGTGGGTGCGCGTCAACCCGTCGCGCGTGCAGTTCGTCGCCTCGTCGGTCCTGCGCGCTCCGACCGACCGGCTGTTCGCCTCTTCGCCAAAGGGACTGTTCTACACCGACGCCCACGCGATCGACGAGCCGTGGACCCCAAGCCGTACGGGATTCCTGAACGCCGTTCCGCGCTCGGTGATCGTCGCGCCGGACGGCGAGCTCTACGTGCTGCAGTTCACGGGCGTCTTCCATCGCGCCGCCGGACCGGGCGAGCCGTGGACGATCGACGATCTCGACATTCCTCCGGGCAGCGACGCGACGGGCCTCGTGCTCGACTCCACCGGCGCGCTGATCGCGTCGGTCAAGGGCGTCGGACTCTATCGCTCGACCGACCGCGGCGCGACGTGGGAGCGCTACGCGCAGTCGCTGCCGATCCTCACGCCGACGGCCATCGCGGTCGGACCGTTCGGGCGGCTGTATGTCGGAAGCGACGTCGGCGTCGTCTACCGCTCGACCGACCAGGGGGCGACGTGGGAGGACGACACCCTCGCCACCGGTCGCAGCAGCCGCATCAACGCGATCGCTGTTCGCGACGAGAGCGTCTTCGTCGGAAGCGAGCTGAACGTCTTCGTCTCGCGTGACGGCGGCCGCTCGTACGAGGCCTCGGCGCAGTCGATCCGCACGTACAGTCTCGCCGTCGCTCCGAATGGCTACGTCGTCGCCGGCTCGTTCCAGGGGCGGGTGTATCGATCGATCGACGACGGCATGACCTGGACGTACGCGACGACGACACCGACCGCGCCGCTGGTCGCGGCGGTCGGCATCAACGCGCGCGGTGACGTCATCGCGGGCGTGCAGCCCGGTGGCATCTACCTCTCGCGCGACAGCGGCGCGACGTACGTGCGCCGATCCGACGGACTTGTCAATCCGGCGATCACGGCGATCACGTTCGACGCGGCGGGCAGAGCCTACGTCGGCACGTACGGTGGCGGCGTACACGTGAGCGAGGAGTCGA
>DATLHO010000200.1:0-28448 GCA_035539855.1 Kapaibacterium sp. (SeqCode)
GTCAGCAGGTAGAGCGCGAGCGCAATGAGTGCGGCGCCGAGCGGGACCAGACGACGGGCGGGCATACGCAGGGTGTGACGAAAGGAAAACTTCGATGGACGGCGATGTCGATCGCAACGCGCGGAATATAGGGCGCGAGCCGCAGTCGCCGGAGCGTCTCGCGCCGAATTCGGCCGTTGGCAATCGCCTCACCGGTGACGTAGCTTGCCGTATGAGAATTCTGGGAGTCGATCCGGGCACGATGGTGACCGGCTACGGTGTCATCGACGTCGATGGCGAGAAGCTCACGCTCGTCGACTACGGCGTCGTCAAGATGACGTCGGCCATGACGCTGCCGGCGCGGCTCGAGCGGATCTACACCAGCCTCGCCGCCGTCATCGAAGCGACGCTTCCCGACGAGTTTGCGATCGAGTCGGCGTTCTACTCGAAGAACGTCCAGTCGACGCTCAAGCTCGGCCACGCGCGCGGCGTCTCGATCCTCGCCGCACAGCTCCGGCAGATCCCAACGGCCGAGTACGCGCCGAGCGAGGTCAAGCGCTCGGTCACCGGCAACGGAAACGCGTCGAAGGAGCAGGTCGAGTACATGGTGATGGCGCTGCTCGCGATGAAGGAGCAGACGCACCTGCTCGACGCGACCGATGCGCTCGCGATCGCGCTGTGCCACGGACGCAAGATCCACTCGCCCCGCTCGCGCTCACGCTCCTGGGAACAGTTCGTCGCCGATCATCCCAACCGCGTTCTCACCGGACGGTAGTCGGCGTCGTCCTCTACCATGTAGCACGGCGTTTGCCGGGGCGTAGGGCATGGAAGTGCTCAAGGACATCGTCCATCTGCTGACCAGTCCCGAGGGAATCATCAACCTCGTGGCCTCCGGCGGCTACATCGCGCTGGTGCTCATCGTCTTCGCGGAGACGGGACTGATGGCGGGGTTCTTCCTGCCAGGCGACTCGCTGCTGTTCACCGCCGGACTCGCTGCGGCGACCGGAGCGCTCGACATCGGGACGCTCAACGCACTGCTGATCGCGGCGGCAATCCTTGGCGATGCCGTCGGATACGCGTTTGGCCGGCGCAGCGGCAACCGGATCATGCGCAAGCCATCCACCCGCTTCTTCAAGCTCTCGCATCTCGAGAAGAGCAGGTCGTTCTACCAGCGCCACGGCGCGCGCACCGTCGTGCTCGCGCGGTTCATTCCGGTGATCCGCACGTTCGCTCCGGTCGTCGCGGGCATGTCCGGAATGCGCTATCAGAAGTTCGTCGTCTACAACGTCGTCGGCGCGGTGCTGTGGGTCGGCTCACTGACGCTGCTGGGCTACTGGCTCGGTCAGGCGGTGCCCGAAATCAAGCGCTATTTCCACTGGGTGATCGCCGCGATCGTTCTGCTGTCGATCATGCCGCCGCTCATCGAGTTCCTTCGCGAGCGCGCCCGTCGGCGCGATGCAGTGAAGCCCTCGGTCATGATCTGACCGAGGGCTTCGCAGCGAGACATCCGGCGCGGGCTCAGCCTGATTCTACTTGACCGTCAGGTTGTTCCTGACGCTGGTGACACCGACGATCTTCTTCGCCTCGGCCTCCGCGGCCGCCTTCTCCTCTGCCGAGCCGACGGTGCCCTTGAGCACGATCGCGCCGTCGCCCTCGCTCTCCACCGTCACGTCGGAGAATCCCGGCGAGACCATCAACTGCGCCTCGACGAGCTTCTCGACACCCTCGTTCTTGACGCCGGTCGCGGCATTGCCGACGGCGGCCTTTGCCGAATCGGCATCGATCACGGCAGTGGTGTCCTCGCCGAGCAGCGAGGTCGTGTCGCCGCCTCCCGCGTTCGAGGGCATGCCGCTGTCGGCCGGAGTATAGTTCACCGTGTCGTCGGTGGCCATCGAGTCGAGATCGACATCGACGTCGGCATCACCCGAGCAGGCGCCGAGTGTCAGGGCGAGGGCCAGTGCGAACGGCGTGATGGTGCGCGTGAAACCTGTCATGGTGTTCTCCTGAATTGTGGCGATCCCGGAACGAGAAAGCCTCCAGTCGGAGATCCGACTGGAGGCTGAACTTCTCAGAAAATCACGTGCCTTACTTGGCGGAGTCGATCGTGGCCGAAGCCGAGTCGATGACCGACGTGGCCGAGTCGATGACCGCGGTGGCCGAGTCGATGACGGCAGCCGGCGTGCTCGGCTGCTCGGGGGTCGCGTTCATCGTCGAGTCGATGACGGCGGTCGTGTCCGTCGCGTTGGTGTCGGCGGCGTCACCACCACAGGCGACGAGGCTAAGGCTGGCGGCGACGGCCGCGAGGGCGAGAATGCTCTTCATGGATTCCTGTTCGTTCTGACTTGGTTAACGGTCACTTGGACGGTAGCGGCTGACACGCACTCCCGGAGACCGCGTTACCGGCTTCGCGAAAAAAATCTTCAAAAATCTCAAACGTCCCGGTTTCTGTACGGATTCGCCGAATTTCGCCCCGGAACGACCCGTGATCGTTGAGGATTCGGCCGTTCGGAGCGATATTCAGCCCTCGACCGCGCGGTGGCCGACGGGACTCCCGCGACCGGAGCCGGCAGGGTGGTGAACCAGAAGCAGGGTACGGAGCACGATGAAGGACTACTACCAGGCGCTCGGCGTGGCCGAGACCGCGTCGGCGGACGATATCAAGAAGGCCTATCGCGAGATCGCCAAGAAGCACCATCCCGACCGCAACCCCGGCAACAAGGCGGCCGAGGAGAAGTTCAAGGAGGCGAGCGAGGCGTACGAAACGCTGAACGACCGCGAAAAACGGGCGAAGTACGACCGGTTGCGCAAGCTCGGCGTCGGCGGAGGCGGCTTCGCCGGCGGTGGCGGCGACACCGGCATCGACTTCGAGGAGTTCATGCGCCGCTATGGCGGACCCAACCAGGCCGGGCGCGGACAGCGGACGAAGCCGGGCGATTTCTCGTTCGAGGATCTCTTCGGCAACCTTTTCGGCGGCCGCGGTAAGGAGCGAGCGCGCCCGGAGGCGCCGACCGCGCCGGCGGAGCCGCAGTTGACGGAGGATCCGTTCTTCAAGCGTCTCGGCGCCGACGCCTACGTCGATCTGAAGATCAACCTCGCGCAGGCGCTGCTCGGCAGCAAGGTCGCCGTGCGCACGCCGCAGGGCAAGCGCGTGACGCTCCGGCTGAAGCCGGGTCTCGATCTCGAGAAGGCGCTTCGCGTGCCCGGGATGGGCTACGAAGTGCCGGGCGGACGGGGCGATCTCTACGTGCGCGTCCACATGACGATCCCGAAGAACCTGACGCCGGAGCAGGCCGAGGCGGCGAGGCTGCTCGCCGAGGCGCTCGGGCTGAAATACTAGAGGGCACGATCACCATGGCACTGCCGAAATCCTTCGACGACCTGCTGGCGCAGGCCGAGCTCCCCGTTCTCGTCGACTTCTGGGCCGAGTGGTGCGCGCCGTGCCACGCGCTTGCGCCGACCGTCGCGCAGATCGCTCGGGAGTTCAAGGGCCGGCTGCTGGTCATCAAGGTCAACGTCGACGAGAAGCCTCAGATCTCCGCGAAGTACCGCATCCAGAGCATCCCCACGCTCATCGTCTTCAGCCGGGGCGAGCCGATCGCGCGCGAGAGCGGCGCGCTGCCGTACCCGATGCTGCGCCAGTTCGTCGAGGGCGCGCTCGCCCGGGGCGCGGCCGCGCCGTCAGGTTCGCCGTCGTGATTCGTCCCTTCGACGAGGTGTCACCCCGCCTCGACGCTCGATCGCGGAGCTTGAGGATTGAAATCCGGCCTCCATTGTCGTAGACTTCCCAGTCAGCACCAGACAGAGGTCCAGATCCCGCTCCGTCTTCCGGTGTCTTTCCCAGTCAACCAGCCGATTTCTTCACCATCGCCGTTCCCCGGGTGATGTGACCGTATCGTTCGCGCTATGAACCGTCGATCCTTTCTCACGGGATGGGCTGCGCGTGTCGCGCCCGCTCCCGCCTCCGATCTCTCCGTTCGCGCCGCCTCGTCGACGCTCGACCCGTACGTTCCCGACGCCGGAGCGCCGTGGGACGCCGTGCGTGCCGGGCACCTGCTCCGACGCGCGACGTTCATGCCGCGGCATGCCGACATCGCGACGCTGCAGGCGCTGACGCCAGCGGCGGCGGTGGACCTGCTGCTGTCGACGCCGTACGAGCCGGCCCGCCCGGCGGTCGCCGACAGCATCACCGAGAGCCTCGCCGGTCTCGAGCAGTCTCTGCGTGCGGGGATCCAGGGACGCTGGCGCGCCGACGCCGCGACGCTGCGCGCGTGGCAGACGGCGGCGATGCGCGACGCTCCGCTGAGCATCGCCGAGAAGATGACCGCGTTCTGGAGCAACCACTTCGCCACCGAGTTCAAGGTCGACGACGACTACGTCATCGCGCCGCTGCTGTACCGGCAGAACCGGCTGTTCCGCAGCACCGGACTCGGCAGCTTCCGCACGCTCGTTGCCAACGTGACGCTCGACGGCGCGATGCTGGTCTACCTCGGCGGCCACCTCAACACCGCCGGCAAGCCCAACGAGAACTACGCGCGCGAGATGCTCGAGCTCTTCACGACCGGGCTCGGGCACTACACCGAAGGGGACATCAAGGAGGCGGCGCGGGTGCTGACGGGATGGCGTGTCTCGCAGTTCAACGACGAGCCGAATCCGAACGGGTACTTCATGCCCTACTTCGATCCGCCCTCGCACGACGTCAACGGCAAGCAGTTCCTGGGCGTCAGCTTCCCGGCACGCGACTCCTCGACGAACACCGAGTTCCTCGTCCGCCGCGACGAGGTCGAGCGGATGATCGGCGTGATCTTCGACCGGCGCCCGCAGGCCTGCGCGGAGTTCATCTGCTCGAAGCTCTACCGCTTCTTCGTCTACAGCAATCCGACCGCGGGCGACAGTGAGGTGATCACCGCGATGGCCGAGCTGCTGATCGCCAGCAACTGGGAGATCCGTCCGGTGCTCGCGGCGCTGCTCAAGAGCGCGCACTTCTTCGACAACGCCAACATCGGCGCGCAGATCAAGACGCCGGCCGAGTTCGAGATCGGCCTGGCGCGCCAGCTCGGCGCCTCGCGCACGTACGGCGACGACATGACGCGGCTCGGGCAGGAGCTCTTCGATCCGCCGACGGTCGCCGGCTGGCCCGGTCACCACGAGTGGATCACGACGACCACGTTCCCCGTCCGCGCCGAGATCGCGCAGAGCGTCATCGCAGGGCTCGACGAGGCGGAGCTGCTGACGCTCATCCGGAGCTTCCCGAACCACACCGACGCCGCGGCGCTCGTCACCGCGCTCGCCGCGGTCCTGCTGCCGCGCCCGATGTCCGCCGAGCGCTCGCGCTCGCTGCGGACGCTGCTGGTCGGCGGCGGCATGGACTACGAGTGGCCGCAGATCCTGACGTCGAGTCCCTCGACCGCCGCGCGCAACATGCGCGAAGTCATCGCGACCATCGCCCAGCTCCCCGACTTCCAGCTCTGCTAGCCGATCATCCATTCCCGATCCGACCGATGAACCGTCGAACCTTTCTGAAGACCACGGCCGCGGGCGCCGCGATGGCGCCGATCATGATCGGCGGCGTACCGGCGAGCGCACGGACGTCGCTGGCGGCGCTGGCGCAGATGCCGGAGAACGACCGCATCCTCGTCATCATCCAGCTCTTCGGCGGCAACGACGGCCTGAACACCGTGCTGCCGATGCACGACGAGGAGGCGTACAAGCTGCTGCGCCCGCGCCTGGCGATCGAGCGCAAGGACGCGTGGAGCTACCAGGACACCGTCTTCATGCACCCGGCGCTGGCGCGCGGTTCGAAGGGCGGCCTCGGCCGTCTGCTCGAGCAGGGATCCCTCGCGGTGATCCAGGGCGTCGGCTACGACAACCCGAACCTCTCGCACTTCCGCTCGACCGACATCTGGCTCAGCGGCATCAACGACTCCAACCCGAACGTCCGGCTCGACACCGGATGGATCGGCCGGTTCCTCGAGCGCCGCTACCCCGACTTCCCGGGGTCGCTTCCGGAGCATCCGCTGGCGGTGCAGATGGGGGGATTCTCGCTCACGCTCCTGAGCTCGAAGGGGCGCATGGGCATCGAGGTCACCGACCCGTCGCAGCAGAAGAGTCTCACACCGCAGCTCGACGCTCTCGATCCCGACAGCGCCGGCACGGCCTACGAGCTCGAGTACGCCTTCGTCGCCGACATCGCCAACCGCTCCAACCGCTACGCCGCGGCCGTGCGCGACGCCTACGCGACGGGTCGGCCGAAGCTCAAGGGCGACTACGGCACCGACGGACTCTCGGCGCAGATGGCCTCGGTCGCGGCGCTGATCGCCGGCGGCCTGCGCACGAACGTGTACGTCGTGTCGATGGGTGGCTTCGATACGCACTTCACGCAGCAGGTCGACCCCGCGACCGGCGCGCACCCGTCGCTGCTCGAGCGCCTCGGCAACGCCGTCGGCCAGTTCATGCACGACATGACGCAGCTCGGCGAGTCCCGGCGCGTCACCGGCATGACCGTCAGCGAGTTCGGCAGGCGTCCGGAGGAGAACGGCAGCTTCGGTACCGACCACGGCGCGGCGTCGGTGCAGTTCATCTTCGGAGCGGAGGTCAACAGCGGCGTCTTCGGTCTGCCCGCCGACCTTCGCAACCTCAACGAGAACGGCGACCTCGTCTATCAGATCGATTACCGCGAGGTCTACGCGGAGCTGCTGACCGACTGGTTCGGGATGACCACCGACGAGATGCGCACCGTGCTGCAGTCGGATACGATCCGGCCGATCGACGTGATCAAGGCTCAGGCGAGCCTCGCACCCGACGACCATGCCTCGCGCGGCGCGGCGATGCTCACCGGCACGATGCCCAATCCCTTCGTCGATCGCGCGACCGTGAGCTTCCGTTTGACGCGCGCCTCGCGCGTGCGCGTGAACATCATGACGATGCAGGGCGAGCGCGTCGCCACCATCGCCGACGGATCGTTCGCCGCCGGAGAGCATCGCGTGACGCTCGCGTCGCCGCTGGCCGCCGGCGCGTACCTCTGCACCCTCGAAGCCGGAACCGACCGTGACACCCAGGTGATCCACTGCGTCCGATGATTCTTCGCTACCTCACTGCGGCAGTCCTCCTCTGCCTCGTCCCCACGCTCGCACGCGCCCAGGCGCAGTGCGACCAGGACAAGTCGTGCGTCGGAACGGCGCTGACGATCGAGCGGACCCAGGGCAAGGGCGCGCAGTACGTCGACATCGACCGATCGCCGAAGCTCATGGCGCTCGACACGGCGCTGACGTTCGAGGCGTGGCTCAAGCCCGTCGCGCAGCCCGGCCGGCGCCAGTACGTCGCCGGACTCTGGGGTCCGAATCGCGACAACAACGACCAGTGGGTGATCTACATCGAGGACACCCGCATCGTCTTCGCGCTGAGCGCTCCCGGCTCGCGCGCGGGCGACGCCGACAACACGATCGCGTCGGTGACGGTCCCCGATCTGTACACCCGCGGCTGGGTGCACCTCGCCGCGGCGTGGAGCGGGCGGACGACCGCCGCGCAGATCGTCATCGACGGATTCGCCGCCGGCTCGCCCGCAACGAACGCGCAGTACCCGCTGAGCCGGCTCAACCAGATCGAGAACTTCGCCCTGCCGCTGCAGCTCGCCAGCTCGAACGCGTTGTTCGACGACACGACGAACTACCGCTCGTTCATGGGCCAGATCGACGAGGTCCGCATCTGGCACCGCGCGCTCGCGCCGCAGGAGATCCGCTGCCAGATGAACCTGTCGCTCGCCGGCAACGAGCCCGGGCTGGTGCTGTACTATCGATGCAACGACGGCCAGGCCGCCGATCTCTGCGACGCGACGAACAACGGCGCGCGCGGACGCATGCGCAGCGGCGCCGCGTGTCGACCGAGCACGCGTGTCGTGCCGACGACCGTCGCGTTGACGCCGGCGACCATCTCCGGCAGAATCGCCTGCGTCGGCGACACGACGCTGACCTTCAGCGCCGTCGACACGTCGTTCTGCGGAAGCCGCGTCTCGGTGCGCGTGACCGGACCCGACGCGTCGCTCTTCACGACGTCGGTCAGCACACTGACGCTCGCTCAGAACGCGCCGCAGAGCTTCACCGTGCGGCTGCGCGCGACGGTGCTCGGCCCGATCAGCGCGACGCTCGAGGTCGCCTCGACCAATCGCTGCGGCGCTCCCGCTCGCGTCCCGCTCGCGCTCGAGCGCACGAGCGATCTGAGTTACTCGAAGTCGCGGCTGCGGCTCGACACGCTGTACGTCGGCTGTCTCGAGCGCCGCAGCGCCGAGGACACCGTCCGCTTCTGCAACACGACCGCGGCCCCGCTGACGATCCGCGCGGCGACGATGCGTGACACGGTCTTCACCGTGCGCGCGGGCAATCCGGCGAGGCCGCTGCCGGTGACGCTGGCGCCCGGTGAGTGCTGGGATGTGATCGTGCGGATGAACGTGGAGGATACGACGCGCAGTCACTTCGACACGCTCCGCATCGACAGCGACGACCGGTGCCCCGGCAGCGGGCTGATTCCCGTGTTCGGCCACTCGCAGGATGTCTTCGAGATCCTCACGCGTGACGGCCGGCGGCGGCTGACCTCGATGGCGTTCGGCGCGACCTGTCCCGGACAGCTCAGCGACGTACAGTTGTACCAGTTGCGCAACCTCGTCAGCGAGCAGGTGGCGCTCGACACGATCGTGTATCCGGTGGGATTCCTCGGTCGGAGAATCTTCTTCCCGCTGGCGATGCTGCCGAACACCGCGCCGCCGCCGGAGTGGGCGCGATTCAAGCCGACCGGACCCGGACTGTTCGCCGGGGCGATCCGCTTCCGTGCGCTGTACAAGGGCTGCACGATCGAGAAGACGATCACGGTCACCGGCCGCGGCATCTCCGTCGACGTCGCGTTCGACGCCAGCCTCGTCGGCTTCGGCAGCGTGACGATCGGCAAGGCGCAGTCGCGCACGGTGACGATCACCAACCGCGGTCTCGACGCGAGACGCATGTCCGCATACCTGAAGGTCGGCGACGCCTTCCGCATCGTCGCGGGCCGCACGTTCACGATCACGCCGGGCCAGACCCTGCCGATCACGCTCGAGTTCCGCCCGCGCGAGCAGCGTCCGTATTACGACACGGTCTGCGTCTTCGACGAGCAGTGCTACGGCACCTACTGCATTCCGATCGACGGCGACGGCGTCTTCGAGGCGCTGTCGTTCGATCCTCCGTTCCTCGCCCTCGAGAATGTCCCCGGATGCAAGTGCGTCGACGGGACGATCGGCGTGCGCAACAACACGAGTGCGCCCCTGACGTTCACGTCGGCCGCGCTGAGCACGAGCGGTCGGTTCACGCTGACCAGCGGTCCGAGCAGCGGCACGCTCGCTCCGGGCGAGCGCGTCGTCTACGGCATCCGCTACTGTCCGAACGACCTCGTCGACGACCGCGCCGACTTCACGTACCTCGACGTGCGGCTCTCCGGCGGCGAGCTCTACCAGGTTCTCGTCCGCGGGACGAGCGTCGTGCCGCGGCTGTACGTGACGCCGCTGACGACGTATGGTCCGGTCGAGGTCGGATGGTCGCGCACCGAGCGCATCCTCGTCGAGAACATCAGCAACGGCACCATCCGCATCGTCCAGCCGCCGTCGGTGCCGGCCGGCTACACGGTCGTCACGACGACGCCGGCGCTGCCGACGACGCTCTCGCCGCGCGACTCGCTCTGGGTCGACGTGCGCTTCGCGCCGACGACGGCCGGTGCGTACAACGGCGCGATGACCTTCGACATCGACGACCCGTGCACACTCTCGCAGTCCGGCCAGTTGACCGGCTCCGGCGACGTCGTCAAGCTCGACGTGCCGCTGACGCTCGTCAACTTCGGACTGGTCAAGCCGTGCGACTGCGCCGAGCGCGAGGTGCCGCTTCCGAACGCGAGCAACTTCATCCCGATCACCATCGACTCGATCTGGATCGACGGCGTCGGCGTGACGTCGCCGCGTCCGGCGGTCTACCGCTGGCGCTCGCGCCGCGGCGGCGGCTCGAGCCTGCCGCTGACGATCGCGCCGCAGACGCAGGACACGCTCGTCGTCTCGTTCTGCCCGAACATTCCGGCGATCAACGCCAACGTCATCAGCAACGCGATGCTGCACATCAGGGCGAGCACGCCGGGATGGTCGCAGGAATTCAAGACGACGCTAAGCGGACGCCGCGAGCTCAACTTCCAGCCGAACCGCGCGACCGTGCAGTTCCCGGCAACGCGCGTCGACACCGCGGCGCCGTCGGTGACGGTCGATCTGACCGTGCCCGATCAGTTCGCCAACCCGAGCGGCGACAGCGTCGTGATCACGGGACTCGCGTTCCGTCCGGACCAGCGCGTCTTCAGCGTCCGCGCGGCGAACAACGCTCCGCTGCCGTGGACGATTCGCCGCGGTCAGCGCTTCCCGATCGTCGTCGGCTTCTATCCCCGCGCGCCGAAGCTCTACACGGCACGGCTGGAGATCACGACGAGCTCGCCGTGCGCGGGCGTCGACACGACCATCCTGGTGCGCGGCGAAGGCTTCGCGCCGGCGTTCGGACTCGCCCTCGCGTTCGACACCGCCCGCGTCGGGCGCGACACGATGCGACTGACGACGTGCGACACGCTCGAGCTGCCGATCGTCTCCAACCGCCAGATCCCCCAGCAGGTGATCGACCTGGCGTTCCGCATCGGCTACGACTCGACGGCCCTGAAGCTCCTCGGCATCACCTCGAAGTACACGACGCAGGCGACCGTGGCCGACACCGGCGACGGCGCACGCGCGTCGCTGGTCGACGCCTGGTACGTCGGCGCGGATACGATCGCGCTGCTGCGGTTCGCCGTGATCGGGGGTCCTGTCTCCTTCCCGATCACACTCGACTCGATCGTCTTCGACAGCGACTCGCTGATGTTCTACAAGATCGTCGCCGGTGGCGACCGCGGCTTCGTCATCATCGACGAGCCGCGCATCGCGATCTCGTCGATGACCGCGTTCGACACCGTCAACGTTCGCAGTTGCGCCGACCGCATCGTCGTCGTGAGCAACCCCGGGGCGATCCCCGTGCGCTTCGATTCGCTCGGCGCGCTTCCTCCGGGACACCGCATCACCGCATCGACACGACCGATCCCGGCGACGCTCGCGCCCGGCGATTCGATTGCGATCACGCTGACGTACTGTGCGTTCGAGGAGGCGGTCTACGACACGACGATCCTGGCGGTCTCGAACGAGCCGTGCGCGATCGCGGACACCGGACGGGTTCGGAGCATCGGCTACGCGCCGCCATTCCCGGTCTCGTTCCTGTTCGACCCGAACGTCGGCGTCGTCGACGAGATCCGAGGAGCGATCGCCGACACCGTCGAGGTGCCGATCACCGTCGACCGCGACATCCCGCAGACGCCGCTCGACGTCGAGATGTTCGTCGCCTACAACCGTCGCGCGCTGCAGTTGCTGGAGGTCACGAGCCGCTACGGCACGCCGGCCGCGGTCGAGTCGACCGGCGGCGTGACGCTGACGATGAACGGAACCGACAGCATCGTCGCCGGCGAGCTCATGAAGATGCGCTTCGCCGTCGCGGTGCCCGACACGATCGTCTCGCCGATCAGGATCGATCGCGCTGGAATCCGTTTCGCCAGCGACTCGGCGTTCTTCGTCAAGCTGGTGCCGAGCGGGGATACGAGCCGCGTCGCCGTCGACGCGCGCTGCAACATCACGCGGATGAGCTTCCGCGGCGGACTCAACAAGCTCGCCGCCGGTGTTCCCAATCCCGCGTCCACGACGATCGCCTTCGAGGTCGAGTTCGTCGAGGACGGACGCCCGCGCATGAGCGTCGCCGACGCCGCGGGCATCGAGGTCGCGCGCCTGCTCGTCGGCGAGCCGCTCTCCGGCGGCCGCTACCGGCTCGAGCTCGACGTCCGCGAGCTGGCCTCCGGCGTCTACTACTGCGTGTTCGACAACGGACGCTACCGGGCGGTGGAGCGATTCGTGGTCAGGAAGTGATCATCTGATTTCAGAGACAACGACAACGTGACGTATCTGCGAACCATACGATCGGGCGCGGCACTGCTGGTGATTGCGGCGACGGGCGTCACCTCGGCCTCGGCCCAGGGCGCACGGCCGCGAGCCGAGGACGTCGCCTTTCGCTTCGGCGTCATCGGCGGGGCGACGCGCAACACGCACGACACGCGCGCGACCGTGTTCACCGGTGGCGCCGAGTGCGGCGCGTTCAGCGACGGCACCGGCAACGGATGGACCGGCGGACTCGTCGGCGAATTCCCGCTGCTGCGCCCGTGGCTCGATCTTTCGGCGCTCGCGACCGTCGCCGAGCGCGGCGGAGAGTTCGGCCAGGTCGTTACGGGAGGCCTGCCGGTGCTCGACCCGAACACCGACACCTACACTGAGCTGCAGCGCCGGCACTCGTACTCGGCCGGACTGCGCTCGTTCGTCGCCGAGCTCGGCGTGCGCGTCACGCCGATCGAGTCGATCCCGCTGTACGTGCGCGCGACGACGGCGATCGCCTTCCCGATCTCGCCGTCGTTCGAGCAGCGCGAGGAGATCCTCTCCCCCGTCGGCGTCCTCTATCCCGAAACCAACACGGCCGAGCGCGAGGTCGCCAGCGGCTCGATCGACAACGCGACGCAGTTCGCGTCGATCGCCGGCGCGATCGGCTACGACATCCCGCTCGGACCGCGCCTGACGGCTGCGCCGGAGATCAGCTACTACCATCCCCTCGGCGATCTGACGTCGCTCTATCGCTGGCGGGTGACGACGCTGCAGGGCGCGCTGTCGCTCAAGTACAGCTTCGGTGGCATCGTGCCCGAGCCGATCGTCGAGGCGCCAGTGCCGGAGCCGACCGCTCCGCAGCCCGCGCCGCTGGCTTCCGAGCTCGCGCCGATGACGAGCCTTGCGCTGACGCAGACGGTCGTCACCGAGACGTTCCCGATTCTGCCGTACATCTTCTTCGACGCCGCATCGGCGACGCTGCCGTCGCGCTATGCGCGCATCGCCGCGGGCGATCGCGCGGGCTTCCGCGAGGAGTCGCTGCCGCGCCGCTCGCTCGATGCGTACTACCAGTTGCTGAACATCGTCGGCCACCGTCTCGACGATACACCGGGTGCGCGCATCACGCTCAAGGGCACCGCCGACGGGCGCGAGGAAAAGGTCCCCGGCGCCGCGAACAACCTGGCGCGCGCCCGCGCCCAGGCGGTCAAGGAATACCTGGTCGACACCTGGTCGATCGATCCGTCGCGCATCGACGTCGTGACGAGCGATCGGCCGACGCACCCGTCGAGCACGGTCTACGAGGAGGGATGGCACGAAAACCGACGGGTCGAGATCAGCTCGACGCGCGACGACGTGCTGCGTCCGATCCTGCACCGTCGCTTCAACGAGTACACGGTCACCCCGGCGAGCGCCGAGTTTGCAGGCGCCTCGAGCGGTCCGATCGATTCCTGGGAGATGCGCGTGATCGCCGGCGGCGAGGTGGTCTACGAGCGCGAGGAAACGGGCGCGCCGCCCGAGAATCTGAGCTGGCCGATCGACGCTCGCGCGACCGAGCGGATTGGCGAAGCGATCGGCACCGCCGACTCGCTGCGCTGCGAGCTGACGCTGCATCCGAAGCAGGGCGAGCCGCTGAGGAAGACGATCTCGATGCCCGCGACCAAGACGCTGCAGCCGTACGAGGTGAGCCGACTCAGCCTGATCGTCTTCGACTTCGACCGCGCCGACATCAACGAGCAGAACCGGCGCATGGTCAGCTCGTTCGTCTCCGGATCGATCGCCGAGAGCTCGACGGCTACGATCACCGGATCGACCGATCGTCTCGGTGAGGCCGAGCACAACCGCCAGCTCTCGACGTTCCGCGCCGAGGCCGTCCGCGACCTGATCGTCGCCGAGCGGCCGACCGCGACGATCACGAGCGTCGAGGGCATCGGACCGTCGCGGCTGCCCTACAGCAACGAGCTGCCCGAGGGCCGCTACTACTGCCGCACCGTGGCCGTCGAGGTCATGACGCCGATCATCAACGCGGCGTCGGCGGAGTAGAACCGAAAGCGCAGAACGACTCGCACGAGTCATCCCGGCTAGCCCGGAAGCTCTCCCCGGAACCCCTACTGACGCCCCGGCACCGGCCGCGGCTCCTCCTCCGCTCGCCTGTCGGAGGCGACGTTGCCTTCGGCATCGAGCAGGATGACCTCGCCGAGACCGAGCCCGCCGAGGGTCGGCGCGACCACCGAGCGATCACCCACGAGCACGACCGCCGCCTTGTCGGCGACGAGGTACCGGCGCGCGGCCGCGTTGACCGCGTCGAGGTCGGTGCGACCGAGCTCGATCGGCTCGCGGCCGATCTCCGACATCGGGAGTCCGAACGACCACGTGTCGAGGACTCTTCGAGCCACCTCTCCAGCCGTCTCGAACTCCTGCGAGAAGCTCCGAAGGCGCAGTTCGCGCGCGCGCTCGAGCTCATCGGAGGCGATCGGCTTCGTCGAGGAGATCGCCGCAAGCTCGCTCATCAGCTCCGCGATCGACTCGCGCGTCTTGTCGGTCTGCACGCCGCCACCGGCCGTCCACATCCCACCCTCGCGCAGGTACATCGGCCACGAGAAAACGCCGTAGGAGTATCCCTTGTCCTCGCGCAGGTTCATGTTCAATCGATTGGCGAAACCGGCGCCGCCCCAGACCGCGTCGGCGAGCTCGATCGCGTAGTAGTCGCCGGAGCGTCGCGCGACCCCGGGCAGCACCTGGCAGACGACGGTCTGTGAGGCGTCCTGTCGGTCGACGAGGTAGATGCGTCCGGGCGCCGCGGGCGTGGGCGCGGGGATCGGCACCGCCGGGGCTGAGCCACTCCACGATCCGAAATGCTTCCGCGCCAGGGCGACTCCCTCCTCGAGCGTCACGTCGCCGACGAGGACGAGGGCCGCACCGGACGGTTTCCAATACGTGCGATGGAACTCGGCGAGATCGCTCACCGTGAGCCCGGCAACGCTGGAGCGCGTGCCGCCGCCGGGTCGGCCATACGGGTGGTCCTTGCCGAAGGCGAGCATGCGCGCGACGCGCCAGGAGACGCTGCTGGCGTCGTTGTCCTCCTGCGCGAGGCCCTCAAGGTGCTGCGCGCGCTCGCGCTCGAACTCGGCCGGCGGGAAGGTCGGCCGGCGCACGACGTCGGCGACGATCGCGAGCGCCGGGTCGAGGTTGCGCTTGAGCGACTCGAAGCCGGCCGATGCGGACTCGCGGCCCGCGCCGGTCGAGAGCCAGACGCCGAGGTCGCCGAGCTGGTCGCTGATCGCCAGCGCCGAGCGAGCGCCCGCGCCGTCGTCGAGCGCGCCCGCGACGAGCGTCGCGAGGCCTCCCTTGCCGGCCGGCTCGGCGATCACGCCGGCGCGCACGCCGAGCGAGACCGAGACCTTCGGCAGCTCCGGTCGCGTGACGACGAAGACCTCCATTCCGTTCTCGAGCTTCGCCGTCTGCACCTCCGGCACGGAGAACGGCCGGTCGGCTCCGAGCGCCGGCGCCGTCGAGCGGTCGAGCGTCGAGGCGATCTCCCGCGTGGAGGTCTCCGGCCGGAACCGGAGGACGACCCGGTTGCGGTTGTCGATCCACTTCGACGTCGCCGCGCGCACGTGCTCGGCGGTGACGCCCCGGTAGCGCGTCACCTCCTCCTTGAATCGATCGGGCGTGCCGAAGAACGTGTTGTACTGATTGAGCCGATCGGCTTTGCCGCCGAAGCCGCCGATGCGCTCGAGGCCGGCGACGTATCCGAACTCCCACTTCGTCTTCGCCCGATCGAGCTCCTCGGCGCTCGGGCCCTGTCTGGCGAGCCGGGCGATCTCCTGGGTGATGACCGTCTCGATCTCCTCGAGCTCCGCACCCTGGCGCGCCTCGGCAACGACGACGAAGTTGCCGCTGATCTCGCGCGCCTCGTTGAACGCGTAGACGTTGGTCACGAGCTGGCGATCGTACTGCAGCACCTTTCGCAGGCGCGAGGAGAGTCCATCGGCCAGCACGCTCGCGGCCATGTCGAGCGGAGCCTCCTCGGCGTCGAAGTACGGAGGCGCCGGCCACGCGATGTAGACGGCCTCCTGCGGCACGCGGTCCTTCGCCTCGACGATCTTCTCGCCGTCGAGCCGCGGCACCCATCGCGCGACGCGCTCAAGCACGGGCCCGGGGGCGATGCCGCCGAAGTACTTCTCGACGAGGCGTCTGGCCTCTGCGACATCGAAGTCGCCGGCGATCACGATCGAGAGGTTGTTCGGCGTGTAGTAGGTGCGGAAGAAGTCGCGGACGTCGTCGAGTGTCGCGGCGGAGAGATCCTCGTGGCTGCCGATGACGTCGTGGACGTAGGGATGGCCGGCGGGGTAGACGTTCTGCGTCAGCAGCGACCAGGCGCGGCCGTACGGCGTGTTCTCGTAGTTCTGGCGGCGCTCGTTCTTGACGACCATGCGCTGGTTGTCGAGCTTCTCCTGCGTGATCGCCTCATCGAGCGTCGCGAGGCGATCGGACTCGAGCCACAGCAGGTACTCGAGGTTGCCGCTGGGCACGGTCGCGAAGTAGTTCGTCCGATCGAACGACGTCGTACCGTTGACCCCGCCGTTGTTGATGTTGCCGCCGGCCTTCTCGACGTACGAGAAGTACTCGCCGGGCGCGTTGGTCGAGCCCTGGAACATCATGTGCTCGAACAGGTGCGCGAAGCCGGTGCGGCCCGGACGCTCGTTCTTGGCGCCGACGTGGTACCACTGGTTGACGTGGACGATCGGCAGCTTGCGATCGACATGGAGGATGACCTCGAGGCCGTTGGCGAGCGTGTACTTCTCGAACGTCACGCCGGGAAGCTCCGCGGCCTTCTGAGCAGACGCCGGGGATGCCGCCATCAATAGCGCGATCGTCAGGAAGAGCATCGCGCGGATCGAGGTCGCGCCGACCGGGACGGTGGGGATACGGTTCATCGTGCGAAGAGAAGTGAGGTCCGTGGGAACGGATGAATGGTCCGTCGCCCCGGAGGAGGATCGTTCGGCCTGACGCCGCATCGGGCGTGGGCGCGCGGGAGAGTATACAACAGACCCCCGGAGAACCGTGTCCTCCGGGGGTCTGCGAAAATCACGTCTGACTTAGGAGGCTGACCGCTTACCAGCGATCGCCACCGCGCGAGCCGCCGCCGCCGCCGCCGTAGCCGCCGCTGCCGCCACTTCCGCCGCCGTAGCCGCCACGGCTTCCGCCGCCGCCGCCGTATCCGCCGCCGCCACCGTAACCACCACCGCCGCCGCGGCCGCCACGATCCTCGCGCGGACGCGACTCGTTGACGGTCAGGGTGCGACCCTGGTACTCCTTTCCGTGGAACTGCTCGATGGCTGCCTCGCCCTCCTCACGGGAGGACATCTCGACGAAACCAAAGCCGCGCGAGCGGCCGGTCTCACGATCCTCGAGCACTGCCGCCGACTCAACGGTTCCGGCTGCCGAGAAGAGCTGGCGAAGATCTTCGCCGGTCGTCTTGTAGGGAAGATTCCCCACATAGAGCTTCATGGACATAACTAAACGATGCGGTCCCCTATGGAACCCGAATGAGAGCGGAAACGGAGCGGGCTTCGAGGAACGGTGGCTGCGAAGTCTCGTATCCAGCGCTCGGGTGAGCGCTCTACCGCGGTTTTGAAAACAACCCTCCTCCGCTCCCGATACCCCCGGCCGGCGTGGCAGACCGAGGGTTGAGAATCACCGTCGACGGGACGGAGGAAGCACTGAGGACGCATAATAACCCTATCCAGACAGCAGCGCAAGGGTTCGCCTGGTGCAACGGACAATCCGGGATGCCGTCGCCGCCGGCGCGTCCGGCCGTCGATTGGATGTCTGGACATCGGGTAATCGACCGCGCGCGGCGCCGAAGATGTATCTTTCCGCATCACGGCTCGACCCCCTTCCAGCATTCCCGGTTCCACAGATGAAGCACACCGCAATCCCCTTGTGCGTCCTCGCCGCAATCGCCCTGGCGTCCTGCGGCGACGCAACGACCGAGCCCACGACCGAGCCGACCCCATCGAGCTTCGAGTCGCTGCAGACAAAGGTCCTCTCGAAGAGCTGCGCGACCGCCGGCTGTCACGTCACCGGCTCGACGATGGCGACCGAGTCCGGACTCGTGCTCGAGTCCTCCGTTGCTCACGAGAACCTCGTCCGCGTGCTGTCGAAGAACGTCGCGGCGCGGGCGGACTCGCTGCTGCGGGTCAGTCCCGGGCATCCGGAGGCGAGCTTCCTTTATCTCAAGATCACCGATCCGTCGCACCACATCGGCTACGGATCGCGCATGCCGCTGGGCGCCGATCCGTTGACGAACGGACAGATCGAGTTCATCCGCCAGTGGATCGCCGCGGGCGCGCCTAAGACGGGCGTCGTCGCCGACGCCGCGCTGCTCGACGATACGACGCGAGCCGCCGAGGAGCCCTTCACTCCGCTGGCGCCGCCGGCGCCCGGCTCCGGCTTCCAGGTGACGACCGGCACGTTCGACGTCGCGCCGCGGTTCGAGCGCGAGCTGTTCATTTACCGCGCGCTCGGCAACACCGACACCGTGTTCGTCAACCGGCTCGAGACGAAGATGCGCTCCGGCAGCCATCACCTCGTGCTGTACTCCTTCCCCTCGTCGACGCCGTCGGGCACGCTTCCGCGCCTCGACGAGATCCGTGACCTTCACAAGCCCGACGGCACGACCAACAGCGCGCTGTTCGACGCGATGGGCTACCACCAGTTCGTCGGCGGCGCGATGGCGCAGTACCAGGACTACCGCTTCCCGCCCGGCGTCGCGCTCGCGCTGCCGCCCGGCATGCGCGTCGACGTCAACAGCCACTACGTCAACCCGTCGAGCACGGTCATGACCGGCGAGGCGTTCGCCAACTTCTTCACGGTCGATCGCTCCGAAGTCCAGAAGCTCGCGCGTCCGCTGTTCCTGAACCATCAGGAGTTCGCGCTGCCGCCGGGCACGCGCACGACCGTTCGCAAGACGTTCACCATGCCGCGCACGCGGACGATCTTCCTGTTGACCTCGCACATGCACAAGCGCGGCGAGCGCTTCGCAATCAGGATTGCCGGAGGCCCCCGCAACGGTGAGCTCGTCTACGAGAGCACCAACTGGTCGCATCCTCCCGTCGTCATCCTCAACGACAACCCGATCGTCCTCAATGCCGGCGAGGGACTGACCTCGGAGGTGACCTACTACAACGAGACCACCGAGACGATCCGGTTCGGGCTGACGAGCGAGGACGAGATGGATATCATCTTCGCGTACTACTACTGATCGGCGCACGGAGGAGGACGTCTCTTCCCCCTCACGCACGCGCGGCCCCGTCCTCCTCGGCGAGCGCAGCGAGCCGGGGATCGTTCTTCGGCGGCAGCCGTGCCGGACGGTACTGCTGCCGCGGAAGAAGGATCCCCGATCTCGCTGCGCTCGCTCAAGGATAACGGGGCCGCGACGGGAATCGGAGGAGGTCGACGGTTACCGCGCCACCTGCATCGTCTTCGAATACACGCGCTCGCCGCTCGCGGTCTTCACCGTGAGATGGTAGAGATACACGCCGCCCGGAAGCGCCGACAGGTCGATGGTCTCGGCATGCTCGCCGGCCTCGCGGGCGCCCTGGTCGTAGGTGCCGACGAGCGCGCCGGTGGCGTCGTACAGGCGCAGCGTCGTTGCGCTGCTCGGCTCCTGCAGCTCGTAGCCGATCGTCGTCCGCGTGCCCGCCGGGTTCGGCGCGTTCTGCTTCAGCACGTTGGTCGCCGGCAGGTTCAGACCGGTCACCGCCGAGGAGAGCGGTCCCTGTCCGAAGAAGTCGCGGAGATCCGCGCCGTCGTAGAGCATGATCAGCGGCTCGGCCGCGAAACCGTAGACCATCTGCATCATCGCCTTCTTGTCCTCCGAATCGAGCGATGCGATCACGTCCTGCGCCTCCTTGAGCGCGAGCGAGACGTCCTTGCCGTCCTCGGTCTTCTCGACCTCGACCTTGTGGCTGGCCATGAACGCCGCGCCGGCATCGCTCATCTGGCGAAGGAACGTCACGAAGTCCGACAGCACGTCGCGGCCGAGCGCGTCGAAGTCCTCGCGGTACTTCGAAGCGATCCCCCTGGCCGACTGGTGCATCTCGAGGAACTCCATCGCACCGGCGCCGTCGCCGGCGACCTGGATCCTGATCTCGCGCTTCATCTCGTGATTCGCATCGCTCGATTCGCCGTCGAGCTTCTCCTGGCGCTCGATGATCACGTTCTCGTGCTCGTCGACCTCGAGGCCGCCGTGCTCGTCGCCGACGATGTCGGAGTGTTCGGCGAGCATCACGCCGAAGCGGACGCGGAGCCGGTTGAGCGCGTCGAGATCCGTCGGCGAGACGATCCGGTCGATACGCGCCTTGTAGCCGTTGAGGCGCGTCGTCCAGAAGTCGGCGGCACTGCGGCCGAGCTCGGTCGCCATCTGGCTCATCGCCGGCGAGACCGTGTGCTCGACGCGGACCCTGACCTCCTTGCGGACCTCCTTCGGCGCCTCGCTGTCCTGCGCGGTCGCTGCGGTCCCCATTCCCATTACCGCGGCCGCCGTGGCAATGCCGCGCACGATGTTCCTTCCGTTCATGGTCTCTCCCCTGGTGTCTCTAGTTGGTGATGTCGTCGAAGTGTTCGATGTCGATGCGGTCGCGTCTTCGGATTCGGCGGTGCTCTGCCGGTCCGACGGCGTTGACGGCGCGTCAGTCGCGGGCACGCCGGTCGTCGCTGCCGACGCGCTCACACGCGCCGTGCCGAGGTCGTAATCGGCGGCACCCGGAGCGAGCGCGACGTAGCCGATCGCGACGGCGCCGACGAGACCGATCGTCGCGCCGATCCAGCGCAGCAGCGGCGCGGTGCGTGTCGGCCGGGACCGGAGCACGATCTCGCGCACCTCGTGCTCGGAGATGCCCGGCTCGCCTCTGGCCGCCGCGAAGTAATCCTGAAGTGGACGCGCCTGCTTATCCATTGATCCGCGGTCCCGTGTAAATGAGTTGACCCTCGGCTCGCGGCGCTGCATCGCGCGCCGTCCCCGCTACCGTTTCAGCCCCTGACTGCGCCGATCGCAGCGTCGTCTCCGGCTCCTCGCGAGCTCCGAGCAGTCGGGCGAGTTCCTGCCGCCCGCGCGAGATCCGCGACTTGATCGCCGAGAGCGTTCCTCCCTGGATCTCGCGCACCTCCTCGAGCGAAAGTCCGCTGATCTCGAAGAGCACGACCGCCTCGCGCTGTGCCGCTGGCAGGCGCTCGAGTGCCCCGTGCAGAAGCACGACCTCGGCAGCCATCTCCGGCGACGGGCCGCTCGAGCCGATCGCGTGCGCCCGGTCCTCGTCGTACTCGCCGAAGAGCTTCCTGCGCCAGCGACGCCGCTTCTGCAGTCGCGACGCGATCCGGAACAGATAGCTGGCGAACACCTCGCGATTGCGCAGCGACGCGAAGCCCTCGAGTGCGGCCAGGATCGTGTCGCTCACCAGATCGTCCGCCTCCTCACGCGTCCGCGACACCGCCCGCGCATAGTGCGCAAGCCGGTCTCGCATCGGCAGCAGCAGTCGCAGGAACTCCTCCTGTGACGCCGCTCGGGACGACCCGTCGGGACGCTGGGGTTGGGACATCGATTCGAGTTCGACACGTGTCGAGCGTGGCATTCGTCCGCGCTTCGAAGAGAATAGTGACGCGACGATCGGAAAGGTCGCACGCGTCGCCGAAAAATTCCGGGGCAATTCGGAGATGGTGGGATTCGGAGGGAAATCGCCGGTCGGCGTTTTCGCGGCGAATAATCCGAGGGCCCCGGCTGCGTCTACCTCCCGAGCCCGATCGAATCCACCGCCGGGAACATCCGCCGAGCCCGTTCGTCTCGATGGATTGACTCCGCGGCGGCCTCGTAGGGCCCCAATCGAGCGACGCGTCCTGTTCTGGTGCGCGGCGCTCCCCGGTCGTATCTTGGCGGTCCGTCGCACGTCGGCCACCTCCCACGGTGACCGGGCGGATCTCTTCGTCTGGCTGATTTCCACACGCACGCGGCCGATCCGCGTGTCTCACAGCATTCCCTTGAGCTTCATGAAAGCACGTATCCGCCTTCTCCTCGCGGCGTTCGTGGCCTGCACCCTGGTCGTGCAGGCGAACACGCCGCCGACGGTCACCGATCCGCTCGACGCGAAGATCTACACGCTGAAGAACGGCCTGACCGTGATGATCTCGGTCAATCGCTCGGAGCCGCGCCTGCAGACGATGATCGCCGTGCGCGCCGGCAGCAAGAACGACCCGTCGGACAACACGGGCCTGGCGCACTACCTCGAGCACCTGCTGTTCAAGGGCACCGATCGCTTCGGCACGAAGGACTTCGCGAAGGAGAAGGTGTACCTCGATCAGATCGAGTCGCTTTACGAGGAGTACAACCGCACGACCGACGCCGCGAAGCGCAAGGCGATCTATCGCCGCATCGACTCGGTCTCCGGTCTGGCCTCGCAGCATTCGATCGCCAACGAGTACGACAAGCTGCTCGCCTCGATCGGCGCGACCGGAACGAACGCGTTCACGTCGATGGAGCAGACGGTCTACATCAACGACATCCCGGCGAACCAGCTCGACAAGTGGCTGCAGATCGAGGCCGAGCGCTTCCGCAACCCGGTGCTGCGCGGCTTCCACACGGAGCTCGAGGCGGTGTACGAGGAGAAGAACATCGGCATGGACAACGACGGCCGCAAGATGAGCGAGGCCACGCTCGCCGGGCTCTTCACGCGCCACCCGTACGGTACGCAGACGACGATCGGCACGGTCGAGCACCTGAAGAACCCGTCGATCCGCAAGATCCGCGAGTACTTCGCGAAGTACTACGTGCCGAACAACATGGCGATCATCATCAGCGGCGACATCGACCCGGCCCGCGCGCTCGAGCAGATCGAGAAGACGTTCGGCGCGATGAAGCCGGGCACGGTCCCGGCGTTCACGTTCACGCCGGAGCCGGCGCGCAGCGCGCCGACCGAGATCACGGTCAACGGCCAGGAGGCCGAGCACATGCAGATCGCCTACCGCATGCCGGGCGCCGGCACGAAGGAGTCGCGCGTGCTCGAGGTCGCCGACCTGCTGCTCGCCTACAAGACCGCGGGCTTCATCGACCTCAATCTCCGCAAGGCGCAGAAAGTCCAGGACGCCGGCAGCAGCCCGTGGATCCTCAAGGACTACAGCATCCACTTCCTCACCGGCAAGCCGAAGGAGGGCCAGACGCTCGAGGAGGTCCGCGACCTGTTGCTGTCGCAGATCGACCTCGTGAAGAAGGGCGCCTTCGATGAGGCGACGCTCAAGGCCGTGGTGCGCAATCTCAAGGTCGACCAGATGCGGCAGTACGAGTCGAACTCCGGTCGCTGCTTCGCGATGCTCAATGCGTTCACGACGGGACAGTCGTGGGAGGAGGCGGCACACCACCTCGACCTGCTCGCGCAGGTCACGAAGCAGGAGGTCGTCGACTTCGCCAACAAGTACTACGGCAACGACTACGTGGTCGTCTACAAGCGCAAGGGGACCGACACGCAGGTGGCGAAGGTCGAGAAGCCGGAGATCACGCCGATCACGGTCAATCGCGAGGACGTCTCGCCGTTCGTCAAGACGATGCTCGAGACGCCGGCGAGCACGGTCAGTCCGCTGTTCGTCGATTACGCGAAGGACATCCAGCGCGTCTCGATCAAGAGCAACCTTCCGATGCTCTACGTGCGGAACAGCGAGAACGAGCTGTACAGCCTGTACTACGTTTTCGACATGGGGAAGAACAACGACCGCAAGCTTCCCTTCGCCGTCAACTACCTGCAGTATCTGGGCACCGACAAGTACTCCGCCGACCAGCTCGCGAAGGAGTTCTTCAAGCTCGGCGCGGAGTTCGGTGTCTCGACCGCGAACGACCAGGTGTACGTCTCGCTGAGCGGACTCGGCGAGAGCTTCGAGGACGCTGTGAGGCTCTTCGAGGAGATGCTCGCCAACGTGAAGCCAGACGACGCGGCGCTCCAGCAGTTGATCGCACGCGAGCTCAAGTCGCGCGCGGACATGAAGCTCAACAAGCGCGCGATTCTCAACGAGGCGCTGCGCAGCTACGCGGTCTTCGGCAAGCACAATCCGTTCACCGATAGGCTCAGCGAGAGCGAGCTCAAGGCGCTGACCTCGAGCGAGCTCGTCGCGACGCTGCGCGGGCTGACCCAGTACGCGCACAAGGTGATGTACTACGGACCGCAGCCGGCCGAGGCCGTCAGCGGCGTCGTCGCGAAGTACCACGCGGTCCCTGCGACGTTCAAGCCGTACCCGCCGGCGACGCAGTACGCGCGCAACGAGACCAATGAGAACGTGATCTACTTCGTGGATTACGACATGGTGCAGGCCGAGCTGATGTGGCTCAACAAGCAGGGCACGTTCGACGCGACGCGGATGCCGACGATCTCGCTGTTCAACGAGTACTTCGGCGGCGGCATGTCGAGCGTCGTCTTCCAGACGATCCGCGAGTCGAAGGCCCTGGCGTACTCGACGTTCGGCGCGTATGCGTCGCCGGCGAAGAAGGAGGATCCGCACTACGTCATCGCCTACGTGGGCACGCAGGCCGACAAGCTCGGCGAGGCGATCCCGGCGATGAACGAGCTGCTGACGACCCTGCCGCGCACCGAGCAGTCGTTCGCGACGGCCAAGGAGGCGCTGCGCAAGCAGCTCGAGACCGAGCGGATCACGCGCAGCGGCATCCTCTTCGATTACCTCGCGGCCCAGAAGCGCGGCGTCGATCACGACCTGCGTCAGGACACGTACGCGAGCCTCGACAAGATCGGCCTCGACGATGTCGTGCGCTTCCACAGCGACAACGTCACCGGCCGCAAGTACGCGATGTGCGTCCTCGGCTCGAAGAACAAGATCAACATGGAGGAGCTGAAGAAGTACGGTCGCGTGGTCGAGCTGACCCTGACCGACGTCTTCGGCTACTAGAGCGCGGTCGAATCGAAACGGGGCACCGCCGGCGACGCCGGCGGTGCCCTTCGTGTTTTCGGGCGTCCCTGGCGCGCGCGCCGATCGACCGATGGCCCGGAAATCTCTTCGATGAACAACAATTAATTCTGGCCCCGGGTAACATCGCGCCGGAAAGCGGGTTCTATTCCCACACGGCTCTGGCGTCATCGACCGAGATGCGTACATTTGCCGTTCCGAAACGCGGACCTCGGTTCGAAGCCCCCTGGACTGGGGGATCACCGAATTCCAACCACGATCATTTATCGAGCAGGACCGACATGCTGATTCCGATCATCATCGCCGACTTCGTCCCATTCACGCTGGAGGGGTGTGCCTGCTCGTTTCGATAGGGTATTGAATACCTGACGACCGAGACCGCGGGCGACCCTGTCGACCCGCGGTCTTTCATTTCATGCCGTCACGACGGCATCGACGAAGGGCCACGGGAGCGACGACTCCCGCGGCCCTTCGCTGTTTCGAGCCGGCACCGAGCGCGAGCGCAGATCGAGAACGACACGACACGAACGCACCAACTCGCACCATGGACATCTCACGGTTACCCTTTCGCCGGCTGCTCGTCGAGTACCTGAAACCGCAATGGAAGCGCGCGACGCTTCTGGGCATTCTCGTGGCCGCGGGCATCGGCCTGCAGCTCTCGACTCCGCTGATTCTGCGGCACTTCATCGACGCGGTGTCGGCCGGAGCGACCTCGCGCGAGCTCATCATCTCGGCGCTCGCCTTTCTCGGCGCCGGCATGCTCAACCAGACCGTCAACACGTCGGCCTCGTGGCTCGGCGCGCACGTCGGCTGGGCGGCGACGAACCTGATGCGTCAGGATCTGGCCGCGCACTGCCTGCGGCTCGACATGTCGTTTCACAACGAGCGCACGCCGGGCGAGCTCATCGAGCGCATCGACGGCGACGTGACCGCGCTCGCGAATTTCTTCTCGCAGTTCCTCGTCCGGCTCTCCGGCGCCGCGCTGCTGATCGTCGGCGTGCTCGTGCTGCTGTTCGTCGAGGACTGGCGCGCCGGCGCGGTGCTCAGCCTCTACGTCGTCATCGCGGGCGCGCTGCTGGTGCGCATGCGCAGCGTCGCGGTCGACTCGAGCGAGCTCGAGCGCGCGGCCAACGCGGAGCTCTACGGCTTCGTCGAGGAGCGGCTCGCCGGACTCGACGACATCCGAGCCAACGGCGCCGGAGCCTACGTCATCGCGCGCTTCGGCGGGGTCATCCGCCGGCTCGTCGATCGAGGCCGTCGCGCCTGGATGATGCGCGCGCGGTTGTGGCTGTCGACGGTCGGATTGTTCATGCTCGGCGACGTCCTCGCGCTCGGCACGGGCATCACGCTCTTCGGCGCCGGCGCGATCACGCTGGGCACCGTGTACCTCTTCTACCAGTACATGCAGATGATGTGGGGCGTGATCGAGCAGATCACCCACCAGTTGCAGGACCTGCAGAAGGCGGCCGCGGGACTCAGCAGGATCGAGGAGCTGCGCCGCATCCGACCGGTGATGTCCGACGGCACCGGAGCGCACGTTCCGGCGAGCGGACCGCTGTCGGTCGAGTTCGACGATCTCTCGTTCGCCTACGGCGCGAAGGGTCGCGTGCTCGACGAACTGGACTTCCGGCTCGAGCCAGGAACGGTGCTCGGCCTGCTCGGCCGCACCGGCAGCGGCAAGACGTCGATGACGAGGCTGATCTTCCGGCTCTACGATCCGACCGAGGGCGCGATCCGTCTCGGCGGCGTCGACATCAGGAGCGCGCCGATCGCGGAGCTGCGACGGCGCGTCGCGATGGTGACGCAGGAGGTGCAGCTCTTCCACGCCAGCGTGCGTGACAACCTCACCTTCTTCGATCGCTCGATCCCCGACGAGCGCATCCACGAGGTGATCGGCGAGCTCGGACTCGACGAGTGGTACGCCTCGATGCCCCAGGGACTCGACACGCTGTTGAGTGCCGGCGGCGGCGGACTCTCCGCCGGGGAGGCACAGCTCGTTGCCTTCACGCGCGTGTTCCTTCAGGATCCCGGACTGGTGATCCTCGACGAGCCCTCGTCGCGCCTCGACCTGGCGACCGAGCGGCTCCTCGAGCGATCGATGCGACGATTATTGAACAACAGAACGGCGATCATCATCGCCCACCGGCTGTCGACGGTCCGCCGTGCCGACGAGATCATGATCCTCGAGGGAGGACGGATCGTCGAGCATGGACGACGCGAGGCGCTCGAAGTGGATTCCGCGACGCGGTTCCACCGGCTTCTGCGCCACGGCATGGACCGCGTCATCGCCGGATGAGGCGAACACAGACTCGAATGCAATGAATACCGATCAATTGACGCTGCGCCTGGTGCGGTACCGACCCTGGCTGTTCCTGGTCACCTGTGTGCTCTGGAGCAGCGTCCATGCCCTTCCGGTCGTCGTGGGATTGCTCTCACGCTCGATCTTCGATGCACTGAGCGGATCCGCGCCGGCTGGCTTCGGCGTCTGGACGCTGCTCGGACTGATGGCCGCGACGATGGCCTCGCGTGTCGGACTGATGTACGCGGGCGTCTATGCGTGGTCGACGACCCTGTTCACGCTCGGTTCGGTCCTGCGCCGGAACATGCTCGCATGGGTCGTCGCCGGACCCGGCACGCGAAAGCTGCCGGACTCGCCGGGCGAGGCGGTGAGCCGCTTCCGTGACGACGTCGACGAGGTGATGGAGTATGTCGAGGGATGGACCGACGGCGGCGGCATCATCGTCTCGGCGGTCGTCTCGGTGACGATCATGACGACGATCAACCCGCTGATGACCGTGCTCGTGGTGCTGCCGCTGGTGGGCATCCTCATCTTCGGCCATCGCGTCGGCGGCCGCATCCGGCGCTACCGCAAGGCCAACCGCGAGGCGACCGGACGGATCACGTCGTTCATCGGCGAGGTCTTCGGAGCCGTGCAGGCGGTGAAGGTGAACTCCGCGGAGGAGCGCGTGCTGGCGCACTTCCGCGAGCTCAACGAGCAGCGGCTGCGCGTCGCGGTGAAGGACTCACTGTTCAGCGAGATCTTCCGCTCGGTGAACATCAACATGGTCAACATCGGCATCGGCCTGGTGCTGCTCGTCGCCGCCGACGCGATGCGCGCCGGGACGTTCACCGTCGGCGACTTCGCGATGTTCATCTACTTCCTGCAGCGCCTGACGTGGCACATGTTCTTCTTCGGCGACCTCGTCGCGCAGCGCAAGCGCGCCGGTGTGTCGTACGAGCGGCTCGACGCGATCCTCGACGGGGCGCCCGAGGGCCGGCTGGTGGAGCACGTGCCGCTGCATCTCGACGGCGACGAGCCGCCGCTGCAGGAGATCCGCAAAAGCAGGGCGCACCGTCTCGAGCGGCTCGAGGTCAGGAACCTGACGTACGTGCACCCGTCGACCGGACGGGGCATCGAGGGGATCGATCTGACGGTGGAGCGTGGCGACTTCGTCGTGATCACCGGCCGCATCGGCTCCGGCAAGACGACGCTGCTGCGCGTGCTGCTCGGACTGCTGCC
>DATLHO010000201.1:0-1900 GCA_035539855.1 Kapaibacterium sp. (SeqCode)
GGCATCGACGTCACCGTCGGCAACTTCGTCGACGTCGGCGTCGGCGGCCACTACCGGCTCATCTACGTCGTGTTCAACACCTTCTTCAATCTCCTCACGCAGGACGAGCAGGTTCGGTGTTTCGAGAACGTCGCGGCGCATCTCGCGGCTGGCGGTGTCTTCGTCATCGAGGCATACGTGCCGACCTTTCTCCACCGTCTCGATGCCGATCAGCACGTGCGCGCCGGCGCGGTGGAGGTCGATGCCGTCGTGCTCGATGTGCTGCGTCACGACGCCGCGCGCCAGATGATCGACGAGAACCACGTCCGCCTGACCGCGAGCGGCGCCGCGTTTGCACCAGTCGTTCAGCGCTACGCGTGGCCCGCGGAGCTCGACCTCATGGCGCGCATCGCCGGACTCCGCCTGCGCGAGCGGTTGGGAGGCTGGGGTGATCGCCCGTACGAGTCGTCATCCGAGCGACACGTCTCGGTGTACGAGCGGATCAGTCTACCGCGGTAGCGATTCCGTCCGGCACGGCTACCGCCGGGGACAGATCCCCGTTCCGCTTCGCTCCACGAGGGTGACGTTGTCGCGTCGAAGAGGAGGAGGAGGGAGACTGGGAAGAGAAACCTACACGTCTCCCGACATCCGCGTAGCGGTCACCGCTGCTCCCTCGCCGGCGAACTGCACGGCGCGCTCGGCGGCTTCGGCGTCGGCGATCGCCTGCTCGACGGAGTCGGCGAGGACGGTGACGTGACCCATCTTCCTGCCCTTGCGCGACTCGCTCTTGCCATAGAGGTGCAGGTGCGAGCGCGGATTGGCGAGGGCGGCGGGGTAGTCGCCGATCGCGCCCGAGCCGCCCTCGCGACCGAGGATGTTGACCATCGCGACACCGGGTGCGCGCAGATCGGGGGAGCCGAGCGGCCAGCCCATGATCGCGCGGATGTGGTTCTCGAACTGCGAGGTCACGCAGCCCTCGATCGTGTAGTGCCCGCTGTTGTGCGGGCGGGGCGCCATCTCGTTGACGAGCACGCTCCCGTCCTCGGTGACGAACAGCTCGATGCCGAAGATGCCGACGCCGTCGATCGCCTCGACCGCGCGCCGCGCGTAGTCGAGCGCATGCTCGCGCGACGCGTCGTCGACGCGCGCGGGCACGCTGACCAGGTGGCAGATGTGATCGCGCTGCACGGTCTCGACGAGCGGATACGTGACGACGCTGCCGTCGCGTCCGCGCGCGACCATCACGGCAAGCTCGCGCTCGAACGGCACGAACTCCTCGGCGTAGAGCTCGACACGGCGGGCGCCCGCGGTGATCTTCTCCCACCCCGCGCCGATTCCCATCGGAGCCTTGATCGTCGCGTTGCCGTACCCATCGTAGCCGCCGCGCCGCGCCTTGAGCACGTAGGGATACCCATGGCGATCGCCGAACGCCTCGGCGTCGCCATGCTCGTCGATCGCGGCGAACGGAGCGACGGGAATCCCTGCTGCCTCGAGCGTGCGCTTCTGCAGGAGCTTGTCCTGGATCTTCGCGACCGACGACGACGAGGGATACAACCGCAGGCCCGCGTGCTCGATCTCGGCGAGGTGGTGCTCGTTGATGAACTCGGACTCGAGCGTCACGACATCGCACGCCGAGGCGAACTCGACGAGCAGCGCATGATCGGACGGATCGCCGACGACCTCGCGGTGCGCGATCTGACCGGCGGGCGACCCGGCGGTCTTCTCCATCACGTGCACGCGAAGCCCGAGTCGATACGCAGCATAGGCGGTCATCCGCGCGAGCTGCCCGCCCCCGAGGATTCCGATGGTAGGCCAGGTGGTCATAGACTCGAAAGATACGGACCACACCCCCCGTGTCACGCAACCTCACCCCCCTAACCCCCCTCTCCGAATACGGAGAGGGGGGTTAGGGGGGTGAGGT
>DATLHO010000202.1:0-16400 GCA_035539855.1 Kapaibacterium sp. (SeqCode)
CACTTCTTCGACGGAGACAACGATGAACAGGAATTCGCACCGCGGGCTGCTCCTTGCACTGCTGATGGCCGGGCTCGTCTCGATCGCGCCGAGCGCGTTCGCCCAGCGTGGAGGCGGACCCGGCGGAATGCGCGGAGGCGGCGATCGCCTGGCGGCCCTCAACCTGAACACCGAGCAGAAGGCGCAGATCGATGCGATCCACGCGCAGATGCAGACCCAGACCGAGTCGCTGCGTCAGCAGCTCGACGCGATCCGCACACAGATGCAGGAGGCGCGCCGCGCCAACGACCAGGCGCGCATCGACGCGCTGCGCGCGCAGGCCGAGCCGCTGCACACGCAGATGAAGGCCTATCGCGACCAGACGCATGCGCAGATCCGTGCGTTGCTGACGCCCGAGCAGGCGGCGAAGTTCGACGCGATGAAAGAGGCGCGCGGCAACCGGGGCCAGGGACAGGGCGAGTGTGACGGACAGGGCCACGGCCGCCGCGGTGGCAAGGGAGGCCGGGGCGCCGGCGGCGAAGGCCGGCATCAGGGAGCGGGCTCGACGGGCGGCACCTCGTCGCCGCGGCAGCAGCTCCGCTGATGATCGACGGATAGGTCTGCGACACCGGTCGCAGCGCATTGTGAACCGACGGTCCCGCGCCGAAACTCCGGCGCGGGACCGTTGTTCGTTTCGGGAGCTCGCGCCGCCGCTCAGCTCACGCTCTCGGCGCTGTAGCGAGCGATCAATCCGCCGCGCACCGCATAGCGGAACACGCGTGCGAAGAGCCAGCTCGCCAGCAGGATCGAGACGAGCGCGAGCGCGGCGCCGATGCCGAGCGATCCGTACGAGACGCCGCCGCCGGCGACGACCTCGCGCACGCCCTCGAACACGTACGTCGGAGGCAGCGCGCGACCGATCGCCTGCATCCAGGTCGGGAGGGTCTCGACGGGGTAGAAGACGCCGACGAACGGCGAGATGATCGCGGGGATCGGCCAGACGAACCACTCCGCCGCCGGACCCAGGCGCAGCACGAGCGCGCATCCGACGATGCCGAGCGCGATGCCGAAGAGGAAGAGCACCAGCAGGAACGGCAGCACCGCCAGACCGTATGCGGCGGCGGACAGGCCGAAGACGAGCGTCGCGACGACGAGCATCGCGAGCAGTCCGACGGTGCTCGTGACGATCGAGGAGACGACGAGGCCGGCCAGGTACTCGTAGATCGTGATCGGCGAGGCGAACATGTTGAGGAAGTTCCGCGCCCACACGTCCTCGAAGAACGCCATCGTCACGCCCTGCATCACCCGCGTGAAGAAGTTCCAGAGCACGACCGCGCCGAGCAGCGTCGGCACGAAGTCGGGTCCCGACGGCGCGACCATCGTCAGGTAGCGCGAGATGAATCCCCACAGCACGATGTCGATGGCGACCCAGACGAACATCTGGAACACCCGCGTGAAGCCGCCGCGCACGAGGTAGTACTGCCGCAACACGATCGCGGCCGAGCGGGAGAATCTCATCGTGATGCCTCGGTGCGGTCGTCGAGGTCGAGCGTCAACGGCTCGCGCGCGACGGTGATGAAGAGCTCCTCGAGCGTGCTCTTGCCGTGCTCGGCCGGGAGCGTGCGCGGATCGCCCTCGAGCAGCACGCGCCCCTTCGACAGGAACAGGACGCGGTCGCAGACCTCCTCGACCTCGTACATGTTGTGCGACGTCCAGAGCACGCCGCCGGTGCCGGCCGCGGTGAACGCGCGGATCGCGGCGCGGATGTCGCGCGCCGTCGCGGGATCGAGCGACGCGGTCGGCTCGTCGAGCAGCAGAAGCTCCGGCCGGTTGAGCATCGCCTTGGCCAGGAGCACGCGCGCTCCCTCTCCGGACGACAACACGCCGGCGCGCGTGCGGCGGAAGCGCACGAGGTCGAACTGCTCGAGCACCTCGTCGATGCGCGCGGTGAGGCTCCGCACGCCGTAAAGCATGCCGAAGAGGCGAAGGTTCTCCTCGACGGTGAGGTTGCCGGGCATCTGCGCATACACCGCGGCGAAGTTCGTCCGCTCGATCGCGCGCGTGCGATGCGTCGCGAGGTCGACGCCGCCGATGGCGATCGAGCCCGCGCTCGGTTCGAGCACGCCGAGGAGCATGTTGATCGTCGTCGTCTTGCCGGCCCCGTTCGGACCGAGCAGCCCGACGATCTCGTTGCGAGCGACGGAAAACGAAACGCCGTCGACCGCGACGATGTCGCCGTAGACCTTGCGAAGATTCGAGACGGAGAGGACGTCGTACATGGGGCGGAACATAGACAATCCCCAGAAGGCGGCGGACACGTCATCGTCCGGCACGGCTACCGCCGAAGAAGGATCCCCGACCTCGCTTCGCTCGGTCGAGGATGACGAGGGGCGCCGCTCGTGTGGGGAAGGGGGCAGAGGATCCCGTATCTTCCGTGTCCGCCGTTCATGTCTCCCTCGAACACACGATGACGACGACCGATCAGTATTCAGAGCAGCTCGTGCTGCGCGTCAACGAGCTCTTCCACGACCTCTCCGACGGACAGTATTCCGACGTCCACGAGGAGATCCTCGGCGTGGAGGCGGAGCGCTGGAAGCGCAGCGCCGAGCGCTACCTGCCGCCGTCGCCGCGCGTGATCGCCGACATCGGGACGGGGATGGGGATGGTGCCGGTGGCGATCGGCGGCGTGCTCACGCAGCGCGATCACCTGATCGCGGCCGACATTTCGCAGCGTCAGCTCGAGGCCGCGCGACGCAATATCGAGCGCGAGGGATTCGGCTGGAGCGTCGAGTACGTGAAGCTCGAGCCGGCGCTCCCGTTCACGCTTCCGTTCGCCGACGCCTCGCTCGATGCGATCACGATGAACTCCGTGCTGCATCACATCAAGGAGACAGGCGGATTCCTTCGCGAGGTCGATCGGGTGTTGAAGCCGGGCGGTGTCTTCTTCATCGGGCACGAGCCCAACGCGGCGTTCACCGAGAATCGTGTGCGCTGGTACAGCTACCGGATGCTCTACGCGCTGCTCGACCCGGGCTTCGCTCTTCGCTCGCGGCCGGCGCGGGCGCTCGGTATCTACCGGCTCGCGATGGCGGTGCACGCGCGGCTGCGGCCGCAGCGTGCCGCGGTCGCGCGCAATCTCGTCGAGCAGGTCAACGCGTGCGTGCTTTCGGAGAAGCTCATCGACCGTCCGCTGACGCTCGACGAGGTCGCCGACATCACCGACATCCTCGACAGCACGGGCTTTCATCCGCGCCGGCTGATGCCGGGATACGAGCTGCTGCACCTCGAGACATACAACCACCTCGCCCAGCTCTCGATCACGCACGCGCGCGGACGGATCATCCGCGCCTACGACGAATGGCTCGGCCGCCGGCTGCCCGAATCGGGCGCGACGTTCTTCGTTGTGCTGCGCAAGCCGGACGGCGCCGCAAACGCACGCTGAGTTGCGTCGCGGTTTCAGCTACGACCGGCACGCGCGCAGAAGCCACCAGGACATCGCGAGCGAGCCGACGGCGATCGTCGCGTAGACGATCGTCAGCCCGACCTCGATCGGCATGCCCGCCTTCGCCGTGAACCACGTCATCGACATCAGCGCCAGCCCCATCGCCGCTCCCTTCACCAGCATGCAGCCCGCGAGCACGTAGCCCCACGGACGCCGCCGTTGCACCCACAGCGCCGCAAGCACGCACAGAGGCAGAACGACCCCGAGATCGAGCACGTAGATGAAGCTCGTCGGACTTCCGGCGCGCGTGATGATCTCCGGCACCGCGCCCGTCGTGTAGAAGGGGACGATCTGCGCCACCTCCGGAATCGCCACCAGCGCAGCGACCGTCCACAGGGCAATCGCGACCGCACGACGCGGTGCCCGATCGCTGAACGCAGCGGCGACGGCTGGAGGATCGATCGCGCGAACCAGCGCGATCACGGCAGCGATGCTCAGACTGAATAGCGCCACATACACCGGGAACAGGGCGTTGAACGCGTACGCGAAGGCCGCGCCGGTGTACGTGTACAGCACGTAGCCGAGCAGCGCCAGCCAGCAAATGACGGCGCGGGTCGATCCACGGGCGGCGCGGGCGGCGGCCACCGAGAGGCCGGGCAGCGCGAGAAGCGTGAGAAGATCCTGACCGCGCATCGCCGGCACGATCGCGGCGGGGTCGCGGTAGAGTCCGGGGACGACGAGTCCCGCGCCCGCGGCGACCGCGGAGAGCGCGATGACCAGTCCCGTGAGCACGCGCGCGCCGCGGATGCGCGCGCCGCTCGCGCGCCATCCGGCGACTGGATGTGGCCGGTCGCGTCGGGTCGCGGGCGCGGCATGGCGATGCGGGAGTACTGCGGGCATGGATGAGTCTCCTCGAGATGTGCCCACAAGCTATCCCCACACCGGGGGCCTGGTGCTGACGGACGTCAGGCTTCGACGTCCTGTCCAACACGTCTCCCTCCCTTACGCAGACCCCCATAGACGAGCGAGGCGCCGGCACTGCTGCCGGCGCCTCGCGTCGATCGTCACCGTCATCGGCGCATCAGTTCGCGTCGACGATCTTCGAGCCGCCGCTGAGGTCGCTGGTGATCGTCGGGTGACCGCGGTAGTAGATCGCGCTGCCACCGGAGGCGTCGACGTCGAGCCGCGCGGCGGCGCGCACGTCGAGCCGCGATCCTCCCGAGGCCTCGAGCGTCGTTACGCTCGTCGCGTAATCGAAGCCGTGGAAGCGGCCGCCGCCGGAGAAGGACTCGATCGCGAGGTTGTCGCTCGAGCCACGCAGCGTGATTTCCGAGCCGCCGCTGGCCGACATTCCCGTGCGGCCGGCCGTGACGCTGAGCGTGACGCGGCTGCCGCCGCTTACCTCGAGCGAGAAATCTGGGGCGGTGAACGTCCCGACGCCCTCGATCTCCGTGCCGCCGGAGGCGGCGACGCCACGCAGCGATCGCACGCGGACGATGGCGCGGCGGGGACTGAACGATCCGTTGAAGACGTTGTCGAGTCCGATGTGCAGTCGATCGCCGGACACGATCGTCTCGATGTGCTTCATCGCTTCCTCCGGCGCCTCGATCGTGACACCTTCGGTCGTATCGAGCCTGATCTCGACGTCGAATCCACTCGCGACCTCGACGAACGAGTAGCCGCTGACGCGACGCTCTTCGGTGGTCGTGGGTCCGGTAATGAAATTCGTGCATGCGCTCAACGATGTCGCGAGCGCGAGTGCGGACAGCATCGGGGCAATCGTGTTCATCCGTGTCATGATGTTCTCTCCGGGCATTGCTGAAATCAACTCGTGGCTGCGGGTATGACACGCCGCGGCGCGGCACCCTGACAACGGCCCGCGGGCGCCGATGTTCGTGACAAAGCGTTGCCACGAAGCGGGCGGATCCTGACATGCGTCAGGACGATCCTCTCGAGCCCGCGCTAGCTTGGCGGTCAACATCCGGAGAGCGATCATGTCTTCACTCGACGAAGCCGTACAGGACTTTCTCGCGCAGCGCAGGATCGCCGTCGCCGGCGTTTCGCGCAGCAGCGACGCAGCGGGCAACTACATCTACCGCCGTTTTCGCGACGCCGGCTACGAGGTCTTCGCAATCAACCCGAACGCGGAGACGGTCGAGGGCGATCGATGCTACGCGACGATCGACGAGATCCCCGGCGGCGTCGACGCCGTGATGTTCGCGGCGCCTCCGGCAGCCGCCGACGGAGTCGTCCGGCAGTGTGCGAAGGCGGGCGTGCGTCGGCTCTGGATGCATCGCTCGTTCGGACAGGGGAGCGTCAGCGACGCGGCGGTGAAGCTGTGCGACGAGCTCGGCATCCACGTGATCGCGGGAGCCTGCCCGATGATGTACCTGGCGCCCGTCGACTTCGGGCACCGCTGCATCCGTTGGATCCTCGGCGTCACCGGAGGTCTTCCGAAGCCGCATGCGATCTCTCCGGAAACGCAGAAGGCCGCCACCCTCGGGTGACGGCCTTCGATCGTATTCGCTGCCGGACGTGATCAGGCGATCGCGGCGCTCGTGTCGTCGCTGAACGCGAGGTACGGCACGCCGACGATGCTGAAGATCACCGCGACGACACCCCAGCCTGTTCCCTTGCCGAGGCGGTTCGAGACTTCGATCCACACGATGAACAGGACGATGAAGTTCACGAACGGAATGAGCAGCAGCACGAGCCACCACCCCGGCTTGTTCGCCGCGCGCAGCACGAGCAGGTAGTTCACGATCGGAATCCACCAGATGCCGGTGTCGGTCTCGCCCGCCTTCTCGGCGATCCGCTTGAAGCAGTAGCCGAAGAAGATGTGAGCGGCGAGGCCGAAGAGCATGAACATTACGATGGCGATACCCGACATCGCGGTCGTCTCGGTAGAATACTCCATGAGCGTTCCGAAAGGTTGAGAATGGAAGGGGAGAGCTCCGCGGGGGGCGGGCCTCTGGTCGGCCCGCGGAAGGATTCGCCGGAACATAGAACCCCCGCGCCAACCACGCAAACACGCCCGCCGTCCCGTCGTCCCTTACTCCCCCGACTTCGAATACAACGGCTGATACAACTCGACCTCGAAATCCCCCGGCACCTTGAACGCCGTCACCAGCCCGTATCCGAAGTTCTCGACCTCGCGCGTGAACTCGACGCCCTTCTCCTTGAGCTCCGCCATCGTCGTGTGGATGTCGTCGCAGTAGAACGAGATCGCGTGCGTGCCCGACGGCGCGCCGTTGATGCCGGCGGCGTCCGACGGATGGCATCCCATGTCGGCCTCGGGCAACGCGAAGATCAGCCACCCCTCGCCCACGTCGACCGCGGGGAATCCCAGCTTGTCGCGCAGAAACGCGCGGAGCTCCTCCGCCTTGGAGGTATAGAACATCGTGTGTACGCCCTTGATCATGGCTCTTCCAATGGTTGGTGTCGACGGCGATCGACGCTTCGCCGGCGGCGGGCGATGTCGCTGTCGTCCGGCGCGTGCCGGCGGACGGGAAATTGCACACGCGACCGCTCCCGGCAATTCTCTGATGGCCACCACACCTGTCCGACATCATCCGAGTGTCGTTGCGATGCCCGATCCGAATCGCCTCTGACGACTCATCAGGCGCGGTTTCGGGCTCCGCGGCGAATCTGATTGTCCGAGCGAATAATCCCCTGGGTCCCCATCGTGTCGTAGAACCATCGGCGCCTCCGCAGGGGTCCGCGCGCGGAGCCGCCTCGATCATACACCGTCGTTGAACAGTGAGCAGGGAGCAATCATGAGGAAGACATCCGTGGCATCGGCGCTCGTTGCGCTATTCATCGCCAGCACGCTGACCGTGCACGCGCAGAGCTTTGCCGTGCGTGGCACCATCCAGGAGTTCGGCAGCACGATCGGAACGCGACCGCTTGCGGGCGCGACGATCTCGCTCTCGCCGGGCAATCGCAGCGCGATCAGCGACGCCAACGGCTTCTACAGCATCGGCACGGTTCCGGCCGGCACGTATGCGGCCCGCATCTCGGCGCCCGGACACAGGACTGTCGAGACCACCATCGGTGTGACGTCCGACGTCACGCTCAACTGGGTGCTCGAAGTCGCCGATGTGCGACAGTACGATCTGCGCGGCGTCGTCACCGAGTCGGGTTCGTTCGGCACGAGGCCGCTCGCCGGCGCGGTCGTGCGCGCGATGCCCAGCGGCCGCACCTCGACGAGTGACGCGAGCGGACGCTATGCCTTCGAGAATCTCGAGGCCGGCACGTACACGCTCACCGCGACCGCTCCGGGTCACCGCACCGCGACGCGCTCGGTGCCGCTGCGCTCGGATGCGGAGGTCGGCATCAACCTACCGGTCGCCGCGAACACCGATGACGATGATGATGATGACAACGACGGACGCGGCGCCGTCAGCGGAGTCATCGTCGATAGCGACGGCCGCGCGATCAGCGGCGCGTCGATCAGACTGACCCCCGGCAACTACTCGACGACGACCGACAGCCAGGGCCGCTTCTCGCTGCCGTCGATCGCCGATGGAACATACATGCTGCACCTGCGCGCGCAGGGCTATCCCGCGATGAACAGGAAGGTCACGATCGGCTCCGATCGTACGATCACGCTGACGATGGACAAGGGCCGTCGTAGCGGTGCCGACCGAGACGACGACGATGAAGACGACGATGCCGTCAAGGAGAAGAAGCAGAAGCGGGAGAAGAAGGAGAAGGCGAAGGGAAAGGCGAAGGGGAAGGGAAAGAGCAAGGGGAAGGGTCACGGCAAGTAAGTCCCCCCGATCATCGCCCACGATGATCGAACGGAGGCCGCATCACGAGCAATCGAGATGCGGCCTCCTGATGTTTGCGATCGTGACGACGGCTACCGACTCTGGAGTTTCTCCAGCGCGAGGAGCACCTGCTCGCTATGAGCGCTCGGATCGACTCCGGTGAAGACGTGCGCGATGCGGCCCTCACGATCGATGACGAACGTGTTCCGGGCGGAGCGACGGTTGCCATTGCGCTCGTTGAGCGATCCGTAGCTCGCCGAGACTGCGCCATCGGTGTCGGCGAGCAGCCGGAACGTGAGCCCTTCCTTCGTGCAGAACTCGCGATGCGAGTCGACACTGTCGACGCTCACACCGACGACGACGGCGTCGAGACGCTCGAAGCGCTCGAGATCGCGCTGGAAATTCTGCGCCTCGACCGTGCATCCTCCCGTGAAATTCTTCGGGTAGAAGTACAGCACGACCCAGCGTCCGCCCATGTCCTCGAGGGCAACCTCGGTCCCCTCGTTGCTGACGAGGCGGAATGCCGGAGCGACCTGCCCGACCACCGGCAAGGTACCGGCCGGCGCCGAAGCGACGGGCAGAGTGCGCGCGCCGTTGCAGGCGAACAGGCCGAGCGCCATGCCCAGCGACGCGGCGATCATCATCGGCATCGTCGACCGTTTCATCATGCGTGGGTCTCGTTGATGGATCCGTTGTCGTGATCGGCGACAGCCGCGTGCGCGCCCGGCTCCTCCGTCGTCCGCGGACGCTCGACGGTTCCATCGGCATGCCTGGCAAATCGGCCCTCCTCGCGCGCATGCACCGGGAAGCTCGTCGGCCATGGCCAGCCGCCGAACTGGGTGCGCTGGTAGTCGAGGAACGTCTGGCGGATCTCCCCCTCGGTGTTCATCACGAACGGACCGCGCTGCACGACGGGCTCGCCGATCGGACGGCCCTGCAGCAGGAGCAGCTCCGTGACGGCCGGTCCGTTCTCGAGCTCGACATCGGCTTCGGCGACGAGCTCGACGCTATGGTATGAGGGGATGTCACGTCCGGCGATCTTCAGCGCATCGCCGTTGAAGAAGTAGAGACGACGGTTCGTGCCGGACGGGGCCGCGGGGAGCGTGAAGCGCGCGCCGGGCTCCATGCGAATCGTCCAGATGGCGACGTCGGATCCCGCGCTCGCCGCCCACGACTCCGGTGGCGGCGCGAGGGGCTGTGCCTCGCCGATGGAGCCCGCGATGACCGTGACCTCGGTGCGACGTCCGGCGTCGTCGGCCGCGACGTGCTTCGGAATGTCCTCGGCCCAGAACATCGTGAAGTGCGGATCGGCGAACTTCCCGCTGCGTGGGAGGTTCAACCAGATCTGGAACAGCTCGGCCGGGTTCGGTCCCTCGCGATCGAGCAGCGGGAACATCTCTGCATGGTTGATGCCGCTGCCGGCGGTCAGCCACTGCACGTCGCCGTGGCCGTAGCGCGCCGCGGCGCCCATCGAATCGGTGTGATCGATGAGTCCGCGTCGCACGATCGTCACGGTCTCGAAGCCGCGGTGCGGATGCTGCGGGAAGCCGGGGACGACTTCGCCGTGGTACATCCGCCAGCCGTCCTTCATCTCGAAGTCCTCTCCGAGGCGGCGACCCGCGAGCGATGCCGCCGGACCCATCTGCTCGTTGCCCTCGGGGTAGTTGTCGACGTGGTGCACGCAGAACAGGAAGGGGTCGGCGGTCTCCCACTGAAAGCCCAGTCTGCGCAGCATGAGAATCGGATCGTTGGTCATGAGATCACTCCATAATCAGAAACGGTGGTCATCGTGGTCGTGGGCGCTTGTGATCGCTCCGCGTTGTTCAGCGAATCGAGTCGAGCGTATCGATGAGCGCCTGGAGCGCGTCGCGATCGACGGAGCCGACGCGCGCCCGGCGCAGCTCGGCGAGGGCGGGCTCGACGTCGTCGAGAAGCTGCAGTCCCTTCGGCGTGATCGTCGCGGTGACGTAGCGCCGGTCGTCGCGGTCGCGCGTGCGGGCGAGAAGCTTCGTCTCCTCCATGCGATCGAGCAGCCGTGCAATGTCGGGCGATGGTGAGATCAACCGCTCGGCGACCTCCTTGCCGCAGAGTCCGGTCTCGCCGGCGCCACGGAGGATACGCAGAACATTGTACTGCGTGGTGGTCAGTCCGAATGGCTTGAGCGTCTCGTTGAGCGCGTGGTCGAGCACCGCCGCGGTGCGCACGATGCTCAGGAGAGCTTCGGCTTCGAGGCTGTCGAACGGACGATTCTGCTTCAGTTCTTCCTGTAATCGACTCATGGCGCAAAGATAGTTGTTATAACAGGCGTTGTCAAGGGAATGCTGTTCGGGCCAGGCCTGGAGCGGGCTGCCGTGCCGGGAGCCGTCACCGGATCCAAATTTTTGCTTGCATCCGAACGGGCGGTTGCGGCTATATTGTCGCCGCTCTTCTCAGACGCCGCTACCCCGGCTGTTCGATGTGCTGCCTCCCGGCAGCCAAAGAGTCGAAACCAGCATCCCCGACCGCGGCCCCAGGCCGTGCTCCGACCCTCGTTTCCGGGTCACGTTTCGTCGTATCTCTGTGATCGCGCTGGAAGCTCGCTCGGGCAGAGCGATGCCGACGGTTGCGCGTGTGTGGGCACTCACGCCGCCGATCACAGTCGACAGGAGAATTTGGGTCCTGTCGGAGCCAGTCACTGGTTGAATCCCCCTACCCCGATCGCCTACGAACGCGTTGCCGCCATGGGCATGGTGTGCACCGCAGAGTAGCGATTCCTCGGCCGGCATTCCGCCGGCGAGACGCCGCCCACCGTTTTTTCTGCCTGCCAATCCGTGTACCCGGCTCTGAGCGGTCGTGTACGTGGCGATTGTGATTCCCCTGTTCGCAAGGCTCGCGGACCTCATTTACTCTTTGGGCAAGATCATGGGCACTCCCCGCGTGGGCAACCGTCGCATGCAGACCGGCATGTGGCTGGCGCTTCTGTACGTGGTACTGGGCACGCTTCCGGCGCTCGCGAACACCGATTATTCGGCTTCGGTCACGACCGATCCGACGACGGTGTATCAGAACGCAAGTCCGGCGCCGACGATCACCGTCACCGTAACGAATCTCCAGACCAATACCGCCAAGGATATCCGCAGCGTCGTGCTGACGTTGCCGACGGGATTCTCCGGCACGACGGGTGTCACGATCTCGCGAACGGGCTGGTCGAGCACGATCAGTGCCGACGGCCGTACGATCACGGCAACGAGTGGAAGCGCCCCGTCTGATCTGCCCGGAGGAACCGGAACCGAGGCGATGACGATCGCGTTCGCCTCGACGACGAGCGGCACGGGCTCGCAGTCGATCGGGGTGGTGTGCGCAAATCGCAACGGTGGCATCGATGCGTCGGCGGTCAGTGTTTCGTTCAGCGTGACCGCCTGCACTGCGGTCTCGACCGTGACGACACAGCCGGCAAGCCAGGAGGTGTGCTCGGGCTCCAATGCAAGCTTCTCCGCCGCGTCCGACGGCACCGCGGGCGCCACGAAGCTCCAGTGGCAGCGCTCGACCGATGCGGGATCGACGTGGGCGAACATCTCCGGCGCGACGACCTCGCCGCTGGCGGTGAGCTCGGTCACCGAGTCGATGAGCGGCTATCGCTACCGCGCCGTCTTCTCGAGTCTCTGCGGTGCTTCGACGGCGACCTCGGACGCAGCGACACTGACGGTCCCGAGCGCGGCGAGCGTGAGCGACCCGACGAGCCAGTCGGTGATCTCGGGCAACGGAGCTGAGTTCACGGTCACTCCGAGCAGCGGCGCGACGCTGCAGTGGCAGATCTCCACCGACGCCGGCGCGAGCTACTCCGACATCAGCGGGGCAACGGGCACGAGCCTGTCGCTCGTCAGCGTGACGACCTCGATGAGCGGCAACCGCTACCGTGCGATCGCGACGACGACCTGCTCGCAGGCAACCTCGAGCGGCGCGACGCTCACGGTCTCGCCGATCACCACCACGACGACGATCTCGCCGGCTACCGCCACCTATGGCGATGCTTCGGTGACGCTCGTGGCGACGGTGAGTCCCTCGGCGGCGGACGGCTCGGTGAGCTTCAGCATCGACGGTGCGCCGGTCGGCTCCGGCACGCTGAGCGCCGGTAGCGCCTCGATCTCCTACAATCCATCCGCGCTCACGGGTGGCCTGCATACGATCGACGCGACGTATGGCGGCGCCTCCGAGTACTCCGGAAGTACTGGCACGAGCGCAACGCTGACGATCACGAAAGCGCCGCTCACCGTCACCGCGCAGGACGCGACGCGGGAGTATGGCGACGCCAACCCTGGGTTCTCGGTCTCCTACGCCGGCTTCGTCAACGGCGACAACGCCGCGTCGCTCGGCGGCACGCTGGTGGTCACGACCACGGCGACGTCGACGAGTGCAATCGGCACCTGGCCGATCACGGCGAGCGGCTACACCTCTGACAACTACGAGATCTCCTACACCGACGGCACGCTCACGATCGAGCCGGCGACGCTCACGATCACGGCGCCGAGCCCGACGCGTGACTACGGTGAGGCGAATCCGCCGCTCGACGGCGGGTTCAGCGGCGCCAGGAACGGAGAGACGTTCGCCGTCACCGGCTCGACGACCGCAACGTCGACGAGCCCGGTCGGCACGTACTCCGTTGTTCCTGCAGTGACTGGAGCGACGCTTGCCAACTATGACGTCGTGCCGGTCAACGGCAAGCTGACTGTCGAGTCGGCCACGCTCACGATCACGGCACCGAGCCCGACTCGCGAGTACGGTGATGCGAACCCTTCGCTTGACGGCAACTTCAGCGGCGCGAAGAACGGCGAGACGTTCGCCGTCACCGGCTCGACGACCGCAACGACAACGAGCCCGGTCGGCACCTACGCCGTTGTTCCTGCGGTGACGGGAGCGACGCTTGCCAACTACGATGTCGTTCCGGTCAACGGCACGCTGACAATCGAGTCTGCAACACTCACGATCACGGCACCGAGCCCGACGCGTGAGTATGGGGACGCCAACCCATCGCTCGACGGCAACTTCGCCGGCGCGAAGAACGGCGAGACGTTCGCCGTGACCGGCTCGACGACGGCAACGTCGACTAGCCCAGTCGGCACCTACGCCGTTGTTCCCGCAGTGACTGGAGCGACGCTGGCGAACTACGATGTGGTGCCAGTCAACGGCACGCTGACGGTCGAGTCGGCCACGCTCACGATTACGGCTCCGAGCCCGACGCGAGAGTACGGAGATGCCAACCCTTCGCTTGACGGCAACTTCACCGGCGCGAAGAACGGCGAGACGTTTGCCGTGACCGGCTCGACGACGGCAACGACGACGAGCCCGGTCGGCACCTACGATGTGGTCCCGGCTGTCACAGGTGCAACCCTCGCCAATTACGATGTCGTGCCGGTCAACGGCACGCTGACTGTGGAGTCGGCCACGCTCACGATCACGGCGCCGAGCCCGACTCGTGAGTATGGCGATGCGAACCCGTCTCTTGATGGTGGGTACAGCGGAGCAAAGAACGGTGAGACGTTCGTGGTCACCGGCTCAACCACCGCCACGGCATCGAGCCCGGTGGGCACCTACGACGTTGTTCCTGCAGTGACTGGAGCGACCCTGGCGAACTACGATGTCGTTCCTGTCAACGGCACGCTGACGGTCGAGGCTGCCACACTTACGATCACGGCACCGAGCCCGACGCGCGAGTACGGCGACGCGAATCCGTCGCTCGACGGCAACTACTCGGGCGCGAAGAACGGTGAGACGTTTATCGTCACCGGCTCGACGACGGCAATGGCGACGAGCCCGGTAGGCACGTACGATGTGATCCCCGCGGTCACAGGCGCGACGCTGGCGAACTACGATGTGGTTCCTGTCAACGGCACGCTGACAATCGAGTCGGCAACGCTCACGATCACGGCGCCGAGCCCGACGCGAGAGTACGGCGACGCGAATCCGTCGCTCGATGGCAACTACTCGGGCGCGAAGAACGGCGAGACGTTTGTCGTCACCGGCTCGACGACAGCAACGGAGACGAGCCCGGTGGGTACGTACGATGTCGTTCCCGCAGTGACTGGAGCGACGCTCGCCAACTACGATGTCGTGCCGGTCAATGGCACGCTCACGGTCGAGGCTGCCACACTCACGATCACGGCCCCAAGCCCGACGCGTGAGTACGGCGACGCGAACCCGTCGCTTGACGGCAACTACTCCGGCGCGAAGAACGGCGAGACGTTCGTGGTTACCGGTTCGACGACGGCAACGGAGACGAGTCCGGTCGGCACGTACGACGTGATCCCCGCGGTCACGGGTGCGACGCTGGCCAACTACGATGTCGTGCCGGTCAACGGCACGCTGACGGTCGAGTCGGCGACGCTTACGATCACGGCACCGAGCCCGACTCGGGAGTACGGCGATGCCAACCCGTCGCTCGATGGCAACTACTCGGGCGCGAAGAACGGTGAGACCTTCGTAGTCACCGGCTCGACGACGGCAACGACGACGAGCCCGGTCGGCACGTACTCCGTTGTTCCTGCAGTGACTGGAGCGACGCTGGCGAATTACGATGTGGTTCCGGTCAACGGCACGCTGACAATCGAGTCGGCAACGCTCACGATCACGGCGCCGAGCCCGACTCGAGAGTACGGCGACGCCAACCCTTCGCTCGACGGCAACTACTCCGGCGCGAAGAACGGCGAGACGTTCGTGGTTACCGGTTCGACGACCGCCACTGCGACGAGCCCGGTTGGTACCTATGATGTGATCCCCGCGGTCACGGGTGCGACGCTGGCGAACTACGATGTCGTTCCGGTCAACGGCACTCTGACGGTCGAGTCGGCGACGCTCACGATCACGGCGCCGAGCCCGACGCGCGAGTACGGCGACGCCAATCCGTCGCTCGACGGCAACTTCTCCGGCGCAAAGAACGGCGAGACGTTCGCCGTCACCGGCTCGACGACGGCAACGTCGACGAGCCCGGTCGGTACGTACGCCGTTGTTCCGGCGGTGACGGGAGCGACGCTTGCCAACTACGACGTCGTGCCGGTCAACGGCACGCTCACGGTCGAGGTGGCCACGCTCACGATTACGGCACCGAGCCCGACGCGTGAGTACGGCGATGCGAACCCGTCCCTGGATGGTGGGTATAGCGGAGCCAAGAACGGCGAGATCTTCGTGGTAACCGGCTCGACGACGGCAACGGCGACGAGCCCTGTCGGCACGTACGATGTGATCCCTGCGGTCACGGGTGCGACGCTGGCCAACTACGATGTCGTACCGGTCAACGGCACGCTGACGGTTGAGTCGGCGACGCTCACGATCACGGCGCCGAGCCCGACTCGAGAGTACGGCGACGCCAACCCGTCCCTGGATGGTGGGTATAGCGGCGCGAAGAACGGTGAGACCTTCGTGGTCACCGGTTCGACAACCGCCACGGCAACGAGCCCCGTCGGTACGTACGACGTGGTTCCGGCGGTCACGGGTGCGACGCTCGCCAACTACGATGTTGTTCCTGTGAACGGCACGCTGACAGTCGAGTCGGCTACACTCACGATCACGGCACCGAGCCCGACTCGTGAGTACGGCGACGCCAATCCGTCACTCGACGGCAACTTCTCCGGCGCGAAGAACGGCGAGACGTTCGTGGTCACCGGCTCAACGGCCGCCACGGCGACGAGCCCTGTCGGCACGTACGATGTGATCCCTGCGGTCACGGGTGCAACGCTGGCCAACTACGATGTGGCGCCAGTCAACGGCACGCTCACGGTCGAGTCGGCCACGCTCACGATCACGGCGCCGAGCCCGACTCGTGAGTACGGTGATGCCAACCCTTCGCTCGACGGCAACTACTCGGGCGCGAAGAACGGCGAGACGTTTGTCGTCACCGGCTCGACGACGGCCACGGCGACGAGCTCGGTCGGCACGTACGATGTGATCCCCGCGGTCACGGGTGCAACGCTGGCGAACTACGATGTGGTTCCGGTCAATGGCACGCTCACGGTCGAGGCTGCCACGCTCACGATCACGGCACCGAGCCCGACGCGTGAGTACGGCGATGCGAATCCGTCGCTCGATGGCAACTACAGCGGAGCCAAGAACGGCGAGACCTTCGTGGTCACCGGATCGACGACGGCAACGGCGACCAGCCCGGTCGGCACGTACGACGTTGTTCCTGCAGTGACTGGAGCAACCCTGGCCAACTACGATGTCGTGCCGGTCAACGG
>DATLHO010000203.1:0-4373 GCA_035539855.1 Kapaibacterium sp. (SeqCode)
GTCACTGGCGCTGATGCCTCCGCCGACCATGGATGTCACGGCGATGCACGCGGCGTTTCGCGCGCGGTTTCTTCCGCACGTCGATCAGGCGGTCCAGCGCTATCCGCAGCTCAACGCGAATTTCGAGTACTCGTATGCGCGACGGAACACACGCCAGACGTTCTTCATCGCGTTCCTCGTCATCCTGCTCTTCGATTATCCGATCGATCGGCTCTACGATGCAGCTCGCCACCGCGACGACGCCGGCACGCTCGCGCTCACGCAGCAGATGCTGGGCGTCTACGAGCGCATGACGGACTCGGCGAGCCGCGATCCGCAGATCAGGGAGTCCTGGTCGACGCTGCTCAAAACGCAGGACACGCTGCTGCGCTCGCGCATTGTCGAAGAGGGGGAGGATGTCGTGATCCCGCGCCTGACGATTCTCGACAGGTTCGTTGGGGACGATGAAGCCGCACCCAGAAAGCAAACCGGGAGCATCTGGGGATTTCTTCTCGGATGCATCGTCACGACGCTCCTGGTGAGCTTCGGCGCGCCGGTGTGGAACGACATCGCCTCGTCGCTGCTGAGGCTGCAGAAGGGATGGAAGACTCCGCCGACATCGGGGTCGGAGCCGAGTCATGATTGAGTTCAAGTTTCCTGACCTGGCGCGCGACCGGGGGCCCGGCTTCTGGCTGCGCCCGCGCAACATCGCGGCGTCGCAACGGACGCTGCGTCTCGATTACTCGAACGAGTGGCGCTACACCTTCGGCGAGCCGAACCCACCCGATCGCGTCGTGTCGGCGGCGCGCCTGCTTGGCGACCGGCCGCAGGGATATCGGATCGTCGTGCTCGGCGATACCGGCGAGGGCGATCGCTCGCAGTACGGACTGGTGCCGCTGATCCGCGCGCTGCGTCCGCAGATGATGATCATCAACGGCGACGTCGCCTATCCCGCCGGCCGCGCCGGCACGTTCGATCCGAACGACGACGATTTTCTCATCGGATTCTTCCGGCCGTACCGAAATCTCGGAATCCCGATCTGGGCGACCGCGGGCAATCACGAATATTATTCGCCCGCGAACGGACGTGATTTCCACGAGGTGTTCTGCACGCGGAAATTCGACGACGCGTGGTCCGACCACGGACTGCCGCACGCGGTGCTGCAGCCGGGGATGTACTGGGAGCTCCGCGACGACGCCGCGAAACTCGTCATCATCGGCCTCGACAGCGGCAAGGCGGCGAATCTCGACGGCGACAACAGTTGGTGGCAGGTGTGGAAGCGGAGGATCCATCCCGACGGACGCCAGCACGCGTGGCTCGACGAGCGCCTGCGCCGCGCCGACGCCAACGGTGATCGCGCGATCGTGCTGTTCCATATCCCCGCGCTCGTCGACCAGGCCCACAAGGAGGATGACCTCTCGGTACTGCATCGCATCCTCGCGGCGCATCCGAGCGTGAGCGCGATCCTCTGCGGACACGAGCATAATTACCAGAGCTACAGCCAGGGAACGTTCCGGCGGTATCTCGAGGAGCGCCACACGAAGTACATCACGCCGCGATCGAACGCGCACTACATCGTCGCGGGATCGAGTGGCGCCGCGCTTGCGAGCACGGAATTCAAGGAGCGCGCCTACCAGGCGGTCGCCTATCCCAGCGCGCAGGACTGGCGCACGGTCGCGGGCCTCGGTCGGGTCGCGACGAAGCCGCTGCAGAAGACCGTCATCGGCGCGATCGTCGGCAGGCTCTCGCAGAACGCCGCTGCCGACGGCGACGCGGCGATGTACCTCAGCCTCGTCGTCATCGACATCGGACCGCGCGGCGCCGCGCGAACGGCGGTGACGATCACGCCGGGGCTGATGGAAAGTCTCGACAAGCTCTTCGAGGGAATTCCGCCGCGCACGGTCGTCGACCTGATGGATGCCAACGCCCCGATCAACCGCGCCGAAGTCGCGCGCTGTCTACAGCGTCTGCCTCACATTCAACTCTAGCGGGTGCGACCATGAGCAGTTCGAAGCGCATCGATTCGCACGTGCACGTCGGCGTGATCGGCACGACGTGGCCGCGGTGTGGCAAGCTCTCCGACTGGTATCGCCAGACGCTCGGGTACCGCGTGTTCCTGATGTACGCGCACGTCGACCCCGACAACGTCAGCGACGAAACGCTGCACGCGGCGACGCTGCGCACCGTGCGCGAGTGCGGTCTCGATCAGGTCGTTGCGCTTGCGCTCGACCCGGTCTACGACAGCGAGACCGGAGCGCGCGACGAGACGCGCTCGCACATGTGGGTCAGCAACGATTACGTCGTCGAGCTCGCGGCCGATCAGAGCGGGAAGTTCCTCTTCGGATGCTCCGTGCACCCGTACGACCCGCGCTTCGTCGAGCGCGTTCGCACGTGCGTCGACCGCGGCGCGGTGCTCATCAAGTGGCTGCCGTCGGCGCAGCAGATCGATCTTGCCGACAAGCGCGTGCTCGCCGCGCTCGAGTTTCTGGCGACGGCGAAAAATGGTCGACCGCTGCCGCTGCTGCTGCACGTTGGCCACGAATACGCGATCCCGACGAGTGATCCGAGAACGACGAGCTGGGATTATCTGACGTGGGGTTGGCGCGACCGTCTCGCGAACGCGTTCCGCAGGAAGGCCGAGCGATGGCACACGCCGAAGCTCGACGCGCTCCATCGCAATCTCGAGGGCGGCCTCGCCGCCGGCGCGGTGATCATCTTCGCGCACGCGGGAACGCCGTACTTCACATCGGGCATGATGTCGACGATCTTCGGCGAGCACTCGGACTTCGACCGCGTGCGCCAGTACGTCGCCGGCAACGAGGGTCGCCCCGGTAAGGCGTACATCGACGTGTCCGCGTTCTGCACGCCGTTCCGCGCGGCGTTCTTCGACGACATCGAGAAGATCGACCCGCGCTGGGTGCTCTACGGCAGCGACTTCCCGACGCCGGCCTTCGAGCTCTCCGCCGGCGCGGACGAGCACGAGGAGGATTTCAAGGCAGTGATACGCGGCGAGCTCGAGCGGGTGATCATCCCGGAGGACAATCTGCTGGATGTGAATTTCCGGGAGCTGAGCCTGGCGTTCCCGGGGCATCCGATGTTCGGGAACTTCGAGGGGTTGATGTAGCATCGATTCGCATCGAGGGGCGCGGCGCGATGGCATCGAGGGCGGCGGCGCTATGGCACCCCGGCGCTCAAGCGCCGGGCTGACACGTCAAGCCCCGTGAACGGGGCTCGCGTATCGTGCCACGGCGGTGTATCGCCGAGAGCGATACGCATGTTTGTGGGCTCGGTGCGAGCGCTCTGGGAGCGCTCGCGATTTGACGTGTACTACTGCGGTCACCGCGGGGGCGGCGCGCACTGCGCCGGGCATCGCGCCCACGGCGATGCGTCGTCTCTCGGCAATGCACCGTCGTGGCTCCATGCGAGAGCCTCGTTCACGAGGCTTGACCTTTCAGCCCCCACAGTCTTCAGCGGTTGGCCACGTCAAGCCGCAGGGATCTCCAGATCCTTGAAGATCTTTCGCGCCAGAAGTTCGTTGATCTCACGATGACGCGGCACCGTAGACACCTTTCGAGTGGCGTGGTTCACATAGATGCTGTGAGAGCCGCCTTCACGCAGGAGCACGCAGCCATGTTGCTCCAGATGGCGAATCAAATCCCTGCGCTTCACGCGGCCTTGATCAGCAGCGTTTCGCGAATGACGTCCTTGCCCTTGAGCTCTTCTTCCGACAACGTTCGGTTGGCTTCGAGAACAAGTGTCACCGCCTCGTGGAGATTGGTGCGTGCTTCGTCCAATGTTGCCCCCTGTGTATTCGCGCCGGGGAGCTCTTCAACGAAGGCGACGTAACCTTCTTCGACCTTCTGGAACACTGCCGTGAATTCGATGTGCATCGTGGCGTACCTCGTCAGTGCGCTGAGTGGTTGGAGTCATGCTCGGTACGTGCCGCTCGGGACTGTCGATCCGAAGGTACGATAGTCTGTCTTTGAGCCGCAATGGCGGGCCGTGGCAGCCCGGCGCTCACGCGCCGGGCTGCCACGTCAAGCCCCGTGAACGGGGCTCGCGCAGCGTGCCACGGCAGTGTAGCGCCGAGAGCGATCGCGAGTGGTGTGGGCTCGGTGCGAGGGCTCTGCGAGCGCTCGCGATTTGACGTGTGCATCTGCGGTCATCGCGGGGCGCGGCGCGTACTGCGCCGCGCATCGCGCCCCCGGAGGTGCGTCGTCTCTCGGCAATGCACCGTCGCGGCTCCATGCGGGAGCCTCGTTCACGAGGCTTGACGCCTCAGCCCGGCGCTTGAGCGCCGGGATGCGAAGTACGTAGTAAATACGTAGCGATGCCACCCCCATCCCGCCATAACTTCTCCGTGGCCTCCTCCGATCGACCGCGTGCCCCTCGCG
>DATLHO010000204.1:0-6244 GCA_035539855.1 Kapaibacterium sp. (SeqCode)
AGCGACATCGGCTCGGTCCAGACCGTGCGCAGGAGGGTCCGCACTTCGTCTGTCGCGATATCCTGGAAACGAATGCGGTGGTTGCGCGCATCGGGGAAGGGCACGTACGTCTTTCCCGAACGCGAGAAGTCCGCGAAGAGCTCGAACGTGTGCCCGACATCGACGACCACGATGAACGGCGGGTTCCCCTCGCCGGCAGGCAGCGCGCGCACATACTTCTCGGCCTGTCCGCGCGCGGCAATCATCGCCTCGTCCCATCCGGCTGTCCCACGAACCGCAGTGCCACGCCGACTCCGCCCCGTGGCTTTCGACGAGCCGATCGAAGCAACAGCCGCAGCAACATCCATCCCTTTGTCCCTCAGTCCCTTCGTCCCTTCCGACCCCTGCTTCGCCTCCATCACAAAGCACCCGCGCCGGTAAAGATCGATGCGCCCCGCGCTCGTCGATCCATCGGGGTTGTTGAACGTCACCGCCCGCTCGAAGACGTAGGCGTTGTCCGCGTCGTCGGGAAGCGTCGGATCCGGTGGCGGCACCTCGAGTACGGCGCAGAGCTCGGCGATGAACGGCGCGAAGTTCGCGCGCTCTGCACCGCCTGACTTCGTCCAGCGCGCGATGAACGTGTCGATCGTGAGTTCGGGTGTGGTGGTCGCCATGGTGCTTGTCTGAGGGTGCCGGGAGGATGACAGGTCCGAAGATAATGAACCCGTGGTGGTGATGGCCCTGCCCCTCACGAATCGACGGCCGGCCGCAGTCCGTAGGCATCACCAGACTTTCCTTCAGCGACGGACTGAGTCGAAGGAGTGATTCCTACACGGAAGGCGCGGCCGTTCAATTCAGCTTACTCCATTTCGAACGCCATCGTCTCCTCGTCGGTGACCGGCCGGGACGTATCAACACGGAACACACATCGACCATGTCCGGCCTGAAAGCGCTCCTCGCGGTAGACGTGATACCCAAGAAGGCTCCGAAGCGTCGAGACACTGATGCTGCAGAGCTCGGGATGCTCGACTGCGCTGCTGAGAAACGGACAGTTCCGTTCGATCAGGCGCACCTCGTCGCCGTCGGTCTCGACAGTGGTGTATGGATCCTCGCGCTGATAGAGATCGCGTAGCTTCTCGAGCTTTTGTTCGAGTGACAATCCCTCGAGCAACGGTCGCCAGCGTGCGACCTGCTCGGCGGTGACCGTCGCCAGGAGCGACCGGACGACATCGGGACCCATCGCCTTCGCGGCCGTTGCGATCAGTGTATTTGCGAGGACTTCGTATTGCTTCGGGAAGAGGTGTTCCCCCGCCATCGTCAACTGATAGCGCGCAAGAGGACGCCCGACGGTGCGGGTCGCCGAACGCTCGTACTCGGCGCGCACCCATCCCTCCCGCTCTAGCGCGTTCACCTGCTGGCGCACCGCCTCGTACGTGAAGCCGACTTCCTCGGCGATCGTGGCGATCGAAGCGCCGGGAACGTTCTTGATCGCGAGCAGCACACGCTGCCGGGCGTTGCCGAGACTTTTCAACATGATTACACCGTGATTTGTCGCGCACCGTTCTTCCGAAAGTCGTCGATCATCCGCAACTCAACTTGGAGCGCGCAGCGCGGGGCGCCACGATAGCGTTCCCGCGCCACCTCCGTCGTCAGACGTAGCGTGCATCGCGCGACGCGGCGAGGCGCGATAGCGCGATCGCGCCGAGCGCCAGGCCGAGGTCCCTTAGGGCGACATCGAAGTACCCTGGGATCGCGAGCAGTCCGGCAATGATAAGCACGAGCCACAAAGCGACGACCATCCCTCCGATTCGGGGATTGAACAGCACAAGCAGACCCGCCCCTATCTCGACGATGCCGACGACCGGCAGCATCACTCCTGGATCGATCGTCTGGCCCACGACGCCGGGCACGTATTGCGACCAGTCGGTAAGGAGATTGAAGAATTTGTCGAGTCCCGCAACGATCGGGGCGACGACAAAGCCCGTATGCAAAACCCGGAATGCCTGTTCGACCGCATCGCTCGCCAGGATGTGCGCTCCCCCCGCACTGTGATGCGATGTCTGGAGCACGGATGTCTTTGCCATGGTGAAGCCTCTCTGGTTGTTGTGACTGTGAATCAGCGTTTGCTGCAATTCGGGTTTTCTATGAATCGGGGTCGACTCGTTCTCAAACGTCGCCGCTCAATCACGCCTCGCGGCTCGTCACTTTAAGCATCCGCCCGCGACGAATCCGAACGAAGACTCTCACGTCGGCCTTCTCCGCCCTCGCACAATCATTGTGGTACAGCGTCGAGCGTCGGGAAACCGGAGCGACGGATCTGTTCGGCGATGGCGATCGCATCCCTGTCGCGACCCATTGTCGCCGCTGCGTGGACACGACCATCGTTTACGTAGTAGGCGATGAATCGCCGCTCGGCGACATCACCGCGCAGGACGACCTCCTCCCACGACGGCGCGTGGCCGACGTAGCGGATCGTCGCGTCGAACTGCTGCGTCCAGAAGAAGGGGATGCCGTCGAAGCGGCGCTCGCGGCCTGCGATGTTGAAGCCCGCGACCCGCCCGAGCTGCATCGCCGTTCTCCAATGCTCGACGCGGATCTGCCCCGTTCCTCGCGGATCGGGAAACGCCGCGATGTCTCCCGCAGCATAGACCGCTTCGGCCGCCCGGAGCATCGCATCGACGATGATGCCGCCGTTGCGATCGAGTTTGAGCTCCCGTGCGAAACCGGTCGCAGGAGCCACGCCGATGCCGACGACGACGAGATCGCACGGGAGTCGCTCGCCATCATCGAGCACCACAAGTCGGTCGCGTCTGCCTTCGATGCACGCCACGCTCCTGCCGAGTCGGAAGTCGACACCGTTGCGCTCGTGCTCGCTCTGCAACAGTTCGCCAAGAGTCTGACCGAGCGTTCTCTCGAAGGGAACGGCATCCGGAGCGACGACGGTGACCTTCATGCCGCGGGCCGCGAGACTCGACGCCGCTTCCATCGCGATGAAGCCGGCGCCGATGACAACGACCCGATGATTTTCCTGGGCCTCCGCGATGATCGCATCCGCATCGCGGAAGCTGCGCAGCGTGAGTACCCTATCGAGATCGCTCCCCGGGACATCGAGTCGACGAGGCTGGCATCCCGACGCGATCAATGCGGCTGCATACGCGATCGAACGACCGTCGGAGAGCTCGATCGCGCGGCCGGCGACATCGAGGCGGTCGACCGCGACCCCTTGCAGCAGCTCGATTCCATTCTGCTCAAAGAACTCGGAAGGCCTCAGCGGCATCCATGCGGGATCGGCGTGCCCGTTCAGGTAGTCCTTGCTCAGGTTCGGACGGTCGTACGGCGGCCGGTCCTCCGACGTGATCATGACGATCGGCCGCTGGTCACCACATTCGCGAATCGTCTGCGCGGCCATGTATCCGGCGGCACCTGCCCCGACGATCGCGATCACGTCGTCGGAGGCACGGAGCCGCGCAAAAGTCGCCGGGAGGGTGCGACGACTCTCGGGTGCGTCTGGCACGTCTACGAGCACGTCGTCGCCGCTGATGCGAACGCCGTACTTCGCCAGCGCGTCGATTGCTGGCGGCTCGATCAGGTCTCCGGTGAGCGCGTCGAAGCAGGCGTGATGCCATGGACAGGTGATCCGTCCGTCATGCAGCAGTCCGTCGACGAGCCGCGCGCCATAGTGCGGACAGCGCGCGCCGAGCGCCCGGTACCCGCCGTCGAGCCGCATGAGGAGCACCGGCGTTTCACCGACCATGACCTCCTTCATCTCTCCTATCTTCACGTCGTCGACGTGACCCACGCGTCGTTCCATGATGCATTCGCTCGGATTGGTGATGGCGTCGATTGTGGAGCTCAGCGACACCGCGTTGCGATGAGGTTCATAAACTCGTTGCGAGACTCGAGCTCGTGCTTGAACACACCGAGCATCGAGCTGGCGGTCGTGACGCTGTTCTGCTTCTGCACGCCACGCATCATCATGCACAGGTGCGACGCCTCGGTGACGACCGCGACACCGTGCGGCCGTAGGTGTCGCTGAATCTCCTCGGCGATCTGTTGCGTCAATCGCTCCTGCACCTGCAGACGCCGCGCGACGACGTCAACAATGCGCGGGAGCTTCGAGAGGCCGACGATCCTGCCGTTCGGGATATAGGCGATATGCGCCCGGCCGTGGAACGGAAGCAGGTGATGTTCGCACAGGCTGTAGAAGTCGATGTCCTTGACGATCACCATCTCGTCGTAGCTCTCCTCGAAGACCGCGCCGTTGAGGACGGTCTCGATGTCCATCGTGTATCCCTGCGTCAGGAACTCCCACGCTTTGGACACACGCGCTGGCGTGCGCAGCAGTCCCTCGCGCTCGGGATCCTCTCCGATTTCGACCAGCAGCTTCCGCACGAGCAACTCGAGCGTCGATTGCGCGGCCTCTCCACAATCAGACTCGCTCTCCCAATCCCGCGCGCGGCCGGGCGCTACGCGGCCGTCTCCGCACGATCGCGCGCGGGTCACCGATGCCGCACGCGCGCTCGCACCGTTGCGATCGGGCCGCGCCCTGCCACTACACTGAACGCTTTCGAAGTCACGTATCATGCGCTATGTACTCTCGTTGTGATTCCAGAGGAGCGCCAGGTCGCAAGGGCCCTATCGCGCGATGACGACCGCACGGTGATCGCTCTCCTCTCCGTCGGTGACGGTGCAGTTGTAGACGCCATTCGGCATATCGTCGACGCGAAGCTCGAGGGCGTTCTCTCCGGCGTGCGATCCGACTGTCGCGTGCAGACACTCGACGCCGCGAACGTCTGTGAGCGCGACGGTCACGTCGGCATCTCTCGCGGCGTTCCAGCGCACGACGATACGAGCGGCTGCCGGACTCGGAAGGAGATGCTGGATGCGGAGTGTCGCACGGGTTGAGCTTGTGCCCTCATCCGGTGCGATCGAGAACGCCGACAGTGGACGGGAGTATATCTCCCCCGCCCATGTGCCGGCCCAGAGGCGCACACTGTCGATACCGAGGGACATGACCGCGTCGCTCGGAAGCCCATCGGACTGGCGCGCCCACCGCGCCATCGTACCGACATGGACGCCGTCGGCGGCGCCGGCGAAGATGTGCTCGCGATGCGCCAGCAGCGCAAACACCGCGGGCATGCTATCGGCCCCGGACGCACTCCATGACGCACCACCATCGACACTCCATCGGATGCCGTCGAGGGTGCCCAGATAGCGCGTGACGTCGATACGTGCGGCTGCGATGGCGAACAGTGGCGGATCGAGCGGTGCGTGCCAGACGCTGTCGGTCGCCGCGAGCGCCCACGGTCCGCTGTACGAGGCAGCGGTTACCTCCTGCGCGCTCGCGCTTACGCTCCAGATGCTGACGTTTCCAAGGCCGTCCGGGAGCAACGGTCGGAGTTCGATAGAATCGACGCCCCCGCGGAAGACGCCAAGGCTTGTTCCGACGACGACAACTCCTTCATCGATTGCGAGCGTGCGGAGCGATGCGAGCTTCGGCAGACCGGCGTACGGCGTACTCCAGGTAGCACCGCCCGATGCCGAGCGCATCAGCCGGCCGTCGAACGCCGCGGCGACGAAGCGGCCGTCGCCGACCGCGACGACCGATGAGAACGCGCCCGACTCCTGGAGCACCCACGTCGTTCCGTCATCGATCGAGCGATAGAGTCCCGCGTCGCCGGCGGCGACGACGACTCCGCGCGACACAGCGATCCCTCGCAGTGGAGCCGTGCCGATCGTGCCGCGTCCCTCCCACTGCTGCGCATGAGCGCTCGCGACATAGAGGATCGTCGCCATCGCGCAGAGCGCCCTCATGGTGAATGTGGTCTTCATGGGGTACCTCACTGCCCGTTATAGCGACTTGAGGAATTCGACGAGGTCGTTCTTCTCCTGCGTCGTCAGACCGAGTCGTCGGTGGCCGTCGTAATGCTCGACGACATCGAGGAGCGTCGCGAAGCGGCCGTCATGGTAGAATCCTCCCGTACTCCGCGAGAACACCCCCTTCAAGGGCGTCGTCCGATAGCGCTCGTCGGGCGAGCGCTTCGCCTGGAAGTCGTCGATGCCGATCTCGGCGGCGGTGTGCATGTTCCAGCCCGGCTCGGTGAAGATCGGCGGCACGTGGCAGCGCGCGCAGCCGGCCGCGCCGGCGAACTGCTCGGCGCCGCGCTCGGCGGCCGCGACGTCGAACGAGCCCGGCGGCGGCACCGGCGCGGGGATCGCGAGCTGGTAGAACTGCAGCGCCGGCAGCTTCGCGGTGACGCGGTCG
>DATLHO010000205.1:0-13494 GCA_035539855.1 Kapaibacterium sp. (SeqCode)
GGATTACCGTTCGCCGGATTCCCGTCCCCCGCATTTCCGTCCCCCGACTCGTGCGTGCTCCGGCCCCCTCTGCGGCTCGCGCGCCGCCCCCGAATCCTCCACACCGACTCCTCCATTGCAGGCCCCCGCTCACGACGCCTCGGCGTCATCCATTCATCGCGTCCGGCGATCGACTCGCCGGACGGCAATTCTGTGGGCTGCCATGAAGTCCGATTCTATCCCGTACCGCATTACGTCGTGGATGCTCGTCGCGCTCGCCGTCGCGTCGCTGCTCGCATCGTGCGCGCCGCAGAGGCCGGCCGAGCCGGTGCATACCAAGGGCAGTCGCCGCGAGCAGCGTCAGCGCTGGGAGCTCGAGGCGCTGCGCGATCCGGCGACCGGCGTCATCCCGGAGCGCATTCGAAGCCGTGAGCTTGCATTTGCGAGCACGCTGCCGCTGCGCGGCGGGCGTGATCGCGAGCGCGGAGGGCTCGCCGCGGCGTGGCAATGGCGCGCGCGCGGACCGTGGAATCTCGGTGGTCGTGCTCGTACGATCGGGGTCGATCGCACCGGAGAGGATACCCTGATCACCGGCGCGAGCGCCGGTACAATCTGGCGCTCGAGCGATGGTGGGCAGTCCTGGTCGCGGGCGATCGTGCCGGCGACGTTCACCGGTCTGGCGTCGGTCGTGCAGGATCCGCGTCCCGGTCATTACGCGACGTGGTATGCGACGACGGGATCGATGTCGAGCACTGCCGGCGTCGCCACGTCTCAACTGTTCCTGGGCGACGGTGTGTTTCGATCGGACGATAACGGCAGGTCGTGGCGCGCACTGGGCGCGTCGGTGCGACGCACGCCGCAGTCGTTCGACGCGCCGCTCGACGTCACGTGGCGAGCTGTCGTCGACCCGTCGAACGCCGACACGGCCGAGCTCTACGTCGCCGCGATCGGCGCGATCATGAGGACGGTCGACGACGGTGCGACATGGCGCATGACGCTCGGGACGTCGGCGAACCTCTCGCTCCACACCGACGTCGACGTCACCGAGACGGGCGTCGTCTATGCGACGCTCAGCAGTGTCGGCGCGCGTCGCGGCGTCTGGCGCTCGACCGACGGACTGCGATGGACCTCGATCACGCCGCAGGGATGGCCGACGACGTTCGACCGCACCTCGATCGCCATCGATCCCGATGATCAGAACACCGTCTTCTTCCTCGTCTCGATGCGCAACGACTCGATCGGAGGAAGGCTCTGGCGCTATCACTACGACAGTCTCGACGGAGCGGGAGCCAACGGAACGTGGACCGATCTCAGTACGAGCATCCCCGTCTATCCGTCATCGTACTTCGGCGCGTTCGACACGCAGTCGTCGTTGAACATGCATGTGCGCGCGGCGCCGTTCGGATCCGATGCGCTCGTGCTCGGGGCCTGCAATCTCTACGCGTCGAACGTCGGCTTCACCGATCGCGCCGTGAACCGGTGGATCGGAGGCTATCGCGAATCATTCCCGTTGACCGACGACGACGCCGTGATCAACGACTACATCTACGAGAACCACCATCCAGACCAGCACTGGCTCGCATGGTCGCCGACGCGCCGTGGCGTCGCGTATACAGCGACCGACGGAGGCATCCATCGCACCGACGACATCGAGGCCGACACGGTTCGATGGACGTCGCTCAACCACGGACTGAACAACACGCAGCTCTATCATGTCAGTGTCGATCCCGCGACGCCGGGAAGCAGAATGATCGTCGGCTCCCTGCAGGATGGCGGCACGTGGTCGAGCACGAGCGACGATCCGCAGGCTGACTGGAGCCGGCGATCGAGCGAGGACGGCACGTGGAGCTCCGTCGCGTCCGGGGGTCGTGAGATCATCCTGTCGAAGCAGTGGGGCGTCGCGTGGCGCATCCTGCTCGACGAAGACGGTCGCGTCGTGGACTCGTCTCGCATCGATCCCGCGGCGACAGTCCGCTCATTCCACAGCGTCTATGCTGCCGATCCGAACGCGTCGCGCCGGTTGTACTTCGCGTCGTGGGACGTGATCTGGCGCATCGACGACGTCGCGACGATCCCGCTCGGCAACGCGCTCTACACGAACATCGGGTGGAAGCGACTCGCAGCGACACGCCTCGACGACACGACCTCCGCGTATCGCGCCGTCGCGGTGAGCACCGCGCTTCCGGCGAACCGCCTCTGGCTGGGCACGGACAGGGGACGCGTCTTCCGTCTCGACGGCGCCGACACCGCGACCGGTGCGCCGGTCGAGGTGACGAGTCCATCGTTCCCGAGGGGAGCCTACGTCCATCGCATTGCCGTCGACCCGGCCAGCGGCGATCGCGCCGTCGTGGTCTTCTCGAACTACGGAGTGATCAGCCTCTACATCACCAACGACGCCGGCGCGACCTGGACGCCGATCGCCGGCAACCTCGAAGAGCAGCCCGACGGCAAGGGCGCCGGTCCCTCGGTACGCTCCTTCGCGTTCGTGCGCCAGGGAGATCGCGTCGAGTACCTCGTCGGAACGACGACGGGGCTGTACTCGACATCGAGACTCGACGGGATGCAGACCGTGTGGCAGCAGGAGGGATCGGCCGAGATCGGCACGTCGATCGTTTCGTCGATCAGCGTGCGTGGCGTCGACGGCTACGTTGCGATTTCGACGATTGGCAGCGGCGTCTTCGACGGAACGGTCACGCCGACATCATCGGTCGAGTCCGTCGGCGCCGGCGCCGGTCTCGCCGCGACGCTCCTGCCGAACGTGACGTCGGGGCGCACGACACTCGACGTTGCGCTCGAAGCATCCGTCGACGACGTGATCGTCGAGGTCTACGACCGCCTGGGCGTGCTGCGGATGCGCCGCGAGTTTGGACCGCACGAAGCGGGGCGCATGCGATCGACGATCGACCTCGCCGCGGGTGGAATCGAGCCCGGGCGGTACTACTGTCGAGTTACAGCGGGCGCGTTGCAGAGGGTGGTGGCAGTGCAGGTGACGGGGGGGTAGCATCGATCGACGGTGCCGGGGCATGCAGCCGGAATCGGCGACGCTATGGGCGGTGCCGGGCGCCGGTGTCGGTGCCGGCGATTGGCAATGCCGGCGCGTCGGCATTGCCACGCGGATTCCGATACCGGCGCGTCGGCAATGCCACGCGGATTCCGATGCCGGCGCGTCGGCATCGCCACGCGGATTCCGATGCCGGTGCGTCGGCATTGCCACGCACGTCGAAACGCCGCCGCGCAAGCATTGCCTCGCGTCGGTTGCCAGTCATCGCCGCCGCGCTATCTTCATCGCGACCTACCTACTCCCCTCCCGACCCGCAGCGCGAGCTGCATCCCTCACCATTCCGGAGTCCGATCATGCATCGAGTGTCAGTCGGCGCACGGCGCGGAGCGCTCTGTGCGCTCCTGCTGCTTTCGTTCTCGACCCTGTCGGCCCAGGTGTTCGAATGGACCACGATGGGCGATGGCGAAGCGTGGAAGCGCGGCGCCGATATCGCCGTGAGCTCCAACGGTCGCTCGTTTGCCGTCGGCAAATTTGCCGCCCAGCCGACGCAGAGCTCGTCGGCGACGAACCTGCTCGCGTTCGGAGGTCAGCCTCCGATGACGATTGCAGGCTCTACCGATGCCTTCGTCGTGATGCACTCGTCGAGTGGTGTCCTCGAGGATCTTCTGCAGTTCAAGTCGATTGCCGCCGGCGATGGCGCAACGGCGACCGGTGTCGTCTTCGAGAATGGCGCGCTGTACATCACCGGGGAGATCTCGGGGCGCGTCGACTTCCAGGGACTCGTCGGCATCGTCGATGCGCTGCCGCGATCGAGCTACATCGCAAAGGTCGACGTGACTGCGAACCTGAGTGATGAACTGGTCGTCGCCTGGGTCGCACTGCTCTCACCCGCGACACCGAACTCAGGCACCGTCCGTGCGACCGCGATCGAGATCTTCAATGGCTTCGTCTACATCACCGGTGCGCTCAATGGAAACGTCGTTGCGATGAGCGCGTCAGGCTCCAGTCAGACGGCCACGCCGAACGTGCTGCCGAGCGTCCCGAGTCTGTTCATCGCGCGCTACACTGCCGGCGGTCTCGCCGAGAATGTTGCTGCGGCGGAGCCCATCGGTCCGGACGCTAGCTCAGTAGGAACAGCGATCGTCGCCGGCACTGTCCTCGACAACTTCGGATTTCCGAGGACACGTGTGGCGGCGACAGGAACGTCGAGAGGAATGATGAAGTTCCTCGGCCTGTTGTTCACCGGCGAGACCGATGCCGACAATATGATCCTGGCAATCATTGACGACGGAGGGACGATTGCGGGGCTGAGTGGAGCGACGAAAGGCCCCCAGGCCTTACAGGGCCGGATCACGGGTCGGTCGATCGAGATGAACAGCTACGGTGATCTCTATGTGGCGGGCGAGCTCGGGGGCACGGTGCAGTTCACGGGCTCGAGCACGACGCTGACGCCGGTTGCCAGGCGCGACTTCTATGTCGCGAAGTTCGGTTCGCTCACCGGCAACTTCCAAAACGCGATGCATGGTGGCGCATCGATCACGAGCGAGGCGTACGCGACCGGAATCGCTCTCGTCGAACAGGGGACGTTTCGACGCGTGTACCTCACGGGCGCGCTCGCCGGCACGATGCAGCTTGGTGACTACAGCGTGACGAGCATGGGCAATCACGATGCGATGTTCGCGAGCTTCACCGAGTCGGTGTCGGGCGTGTTCGTCGTGGACTGGGCGCGTCGAGCAGGCAACATCTCAACCGCCACCGAACGACACCATCAGGACCAGGGCACCTCGATCGCGGTGACCTCCAACGGTCAGGCGTATGTCATCGGCGAGTTCGGTGCCAGCGGTAGTCCGCAGCCCGATGCCGAGTTTTTCGCCACACCGTCTCTGGTGGCTACCGAGCAGTACCGGAACATCTTCATCGGCCACATCACATCGACGGCATTGCTTCTGCGGGGTCGGGTGACGTTCGACGCCCAGCAGCAGATCCCGATCGCGCGACATCGCGTAACCGTGTCGGTGCCAATCGGCAATTCGACGGTCACCGACGAAGTCATGACCGGCGCCGACGGATGGTACACGGCGTGGTCGCCGAACGGCAAGATTTACACGATCGCGACAGATCCGCTGCCGCACCTCGAGATCGATCAGCCCTGGCCGAGCGCGTTCTATCAGGGATCGACAGGAGGTGTGGGATACTCGTTCCTTTTCGACACGACAGCCGCTGACACCGCGTTCGATCTTCGTGTCGAGATTACTCCCGTCGGCACCGAGTACGCCGTGCCGGGCACCGAGCGTTGCTATCGCATCACATATCAGAACCACGGTACGCGGTCGGCGCCGGGTGGCACCACGATCGTTCTCACCGCCGCCGACGCGCTCTTCGATCCATCGGCCGTTCCGGCGCCGTCCGACCCGGTGGTCGTCTCTAGTACCGGCGCCTATCTTGACAATACCCTTCCGCGCTTCACCTTCAAAATCGACACCCCGATTCCGCCGCTCGGCACGGGCGAGCTCGTCGTGTGCTTCGATTTCGAGCAGACCGTCGAGCCCGAGCTGCCGATCACGTCCGGGACCGAACTGCTGTCGACGGTGACGATCGTGAACCGCGCGGAAGATCCTACGCTCATCGGAGACAACACCGCCTCGATCGACGACGACGTCTTCTTCCCGCTCGATCCGAACATCAAGGTGTCCATCCCCTCGGGAATGCTCAGTCTCGCGGACGTGCGCAACGGTCACGAGATCGAGTACATGATCGACTTCTACAACCTCGGACCGAACCGGGCGCAGACCGTGACCGTCATCGACGAGCTCCCGCACGCGTTCTTCGACTATCAGGCGTCGGATTTCCTCACCGTTCTTTCGGGAAGTCCCGGAATGCCGACGCCGACGATCGATCATTACCCGACTGCCAATCCGCCGCACTCGACGGCCACGTTCGTCTTCACGCAGGCGGATCTTCTCGCAATGCACGAGGGCATCGACGGGAGCCGGGGATTCATCCGCTTCAAGGCGAAGCTCCTCACGTCGTTGAGCCTCAATACTGTCGTCACGAATCAGGCGCGCGTGCGCTTCGATACCCAGCACTGGTTCACGACGAACGTCGCCAGCAACTGCGTCGGACCTGGCTTCGGCGTCGACAACATCTGCCTCGGCGAAACCACGGAATTCACGACCGCGCTCAACGGTGAGAGCTTCCTGCCGACCGGAGCGAGCGATCTGCAATGGTCGTTCGGAGACGGCGATAGGGGAACCGGAGACCGTGCGAGCCACCGGTTCACGGAGGCCGACACGTTCCTTGTCGCGCTGCGATTCCGGTACAATGGCGTGATCTGCGGAAGCGCAGGCGAGGCGGGCGTTCATACGATCGCTCAGACCGTCATCATCAGCCCGTTGCCGGCGAAGCCGACGATCGTCCGCGAGGGCACGACGCTGACGACGGATTCCGCGACGACGTATCAGTGGTTCCGAGACAATCAGCCGATCGGAACCGAGCGCGACATCGACGACCTGGTGCCCGGAGTCTACACGGTCCGCGTCGTGAACGCGGTGGGCTGCGCGGCGATGTCCGATCCGTTCACCGTCGGACCGGGTGGTGTCGGTAGCGACGTCACCGGCGATGGCGCCGTCTCGGTCGCGCCGAACCCCGGCACCGGCAGTTTCCGGTTGACGCTTGCCCGCGCGGCGAGCCGATCGCTGGCGGTTGCGGTGTACGATGCGACGGGGCGGGTCGTGCGGCGTGCGGTGATCGAGCGTGGCGCGACGTCATGTCATATTGATCTCGAAGGAGCTCCCGCCGGCGCGTACAGCGCATCGGTCGCGATCGATGGACGGACCATCACCAGAACGTTCGTGCTGCAGCGATAACTGCACGCGATCGTGAACGTCGAGCGGGCGCTTCGAGTGATCGAAGCGCCCGCTCGCATTTCACTCGGCGCTGGCCGCGCGCTCGACACGAACCGCGTCGGCGCGGCGGCCCATCGTCGCGAGACATTCCTGGAGCAGCTCGGCGATCTCGCCGTCACCGGGAAGCGCGGTTGCGGCCGAGCGGAGGATCTCCGTCGCGTCGGCGGCGCCTCCCTCGCGAAGCAACGCGCGGGCGACGTCGAGCGCCGTCATGCGGAGCTGATTCTCGAAGTCCTCGCGCAGTGCCTCGATGAAGTCGTCGTAGAGTGAGGGGAACACCACGTTGCCGCCCACGATCGCGAGCGCCGCCATGATCGCCGGCCGGGCCTGCATCGGCGATGCCGCACGCAGCGCCGCGCGCGCGGCCTCGATGTTATCGCGCGCGATCAGCAGGTCGACCTCGGTCGTCGCCGCGTTGAGTCGCGGTGAAGTGCCGTCGGTGAGAACCGTCTCCTGACCGAGCGCCTCGCGCAGTCGGTGCACAGTCGTCTTCTGGATATTGCGTGCGTTCTCGATCGCCATCGTCTCGTCGCCCGCGACCAGCCGCGCGAACTCCGCACTCGACAGAGGCTCGCCGAGCATCTCGCTGGCGACCATCACCGCGAGCAGCGACCGGGCCCGCGCGCCCTGCAGGCGAGGCTCGCGCTCGCCGCGGCGCGCGCCGATCGAGCCGATCATCGAGATCCTCCACGGTCCGTCGTCCGTCGCCGCAACCTCCACGTCGCGAATCCCGCCGTCGAGCTCGCGCACACGCTGCTCCCATGCCGTGATCGAGCGTCGACCTCCGTGCGATCGCGCACGATCGATCAACGTGGTGGCGTACGCGGGCAGCGCGCGGCCCGGAGCCAGCAGCCATTCGATCGCCTCGCTCGTGCGCTCGGCAAGCGCGCGGTCGTCGTCCTCGCGGACGGCGCGCGTGTCGTCGGTGCTGCGAGCGGATCGAAGCGCGTGTGCGGCGAGGACTTCGACGACGTCGCCGAGACGAAGGACGGGTGCGGAGAGCCTGTCGCGGATCGCTCCGCCGGCCTGCGCCTCGTCGACGAGCCCGAGCAGCAGCAGGCGATGCGCGCCGAGGCGCTCGCGGTCGACGCCGGGACGCGCGGCGACGGCACGAGCAGAAGGCAGGTCGTCGCGCAGCAGCAGCGCGTCGATCACGCCCGGCGCACACGCGGCCTCGAGCGGAGCCGACAACGCCGCAGGGAGCTCCGTCAGTCGCGCCTCGAGCTTGGCGACGATGGCGTCGGTCTCGAGTCCGCGGCCCGCGCGCAGGACGAGCTCACGAAGCGCGAGGTTGAGCGCGGGTCGCAGGAGCCCCTGGTCGCGCGCGCCACGCGTGACGACTTCGAAGTGCTCGCTGAATCGATCGACGAGCGCTGCGTCGGACAGGAAGCTCATGCAGAACATCCAGACGCCGAGGTCGCTGCGATCGACGTGCTCGACGACGTGATCGATGAACCGCAGACGGGCGTCGACCTCGACCGCGCTCTCGAAGAGTCGAAGGAACTGCGGCCTGACCTTCGTCTCGATGGCCGCGCGGATGATCGGCGTCAGGAGCGTCGTGCCGAGCAGCTCCTCCATGCGCTCCTCGATCGAGCGCAGCATGCGATCGTCGTCGACCTTCGTCGATGCCATGCACAGCGCAATGATGCACTCGACGAACGGAAACGTGTCCTGGAGATGTGGTCGGGTCACGGCCAGGCTCTGCACTTCGACCCAGTATCCGCGCGCCGCCTCGGCCTCGTCGTGACCAAGCAGGATGCAGCGGTTGGCGATCTCGTGCAGTCGTCCAAGCGTCAGCTCGTCGCTCGATGCGTCGGTCGAGAGCCACTTCAGGTGATCGAGCCATCGTGAGAGCTCTGCCGGAGCCGAGCGACGCACGAGGTTGACCTTGTGGTGCGCGAGGCGGACGATCTTCTCCTCCCAGTCGGGCTGCTCCCACTCCCCGAGTCGCGACTCGAGAATCCTGACGGCGACATCCCACGCAATCGACGCGCTGCGCCAGTGCGCGGTGCGCTGCACGGCGATCTCCACCTGGAGCGCGCGGTTGAACGCGCGGCGCATCACCATCATCTCGACGCCGGACGTCGTGATCGGCGCGGCGGCCAGCAGCGTGAACGGAACGAGCGAATAGAGTGGACCATTCGAGAGCACACGGGCGAGACGCTCTCCGTCCAGCGTCGCGGTGCGCACGAGCTCGCGGTGCAGCAGCGTGTGCGTGAACGCCAGCGGCGCGTGCGCGCTCGGCTCGAGCGGCAGCGCCGCCGGGGGAGCCACCGCGGTCGCGATCAGCCCGTTGAAGACGAGCGTCTCGAGCATCGCCACGTCGCCGTCGAGCATGATCGACGCGGACTCGCGGGCGAAGACCTCGCCGAGCGTCGCGAGCCGACGCGCCGCGTCGAGGTGATGCGGCTCGATGTCGGCAGTCATCCCCTCGGCGAGCAGTCCGACCGAGCGGCGCAGCGTCCGCACCAGGTCGGCGCGTCCGCTGAGCGTGCGCCACTTCGCGGTCGCGCCGACGGGATCGGCGACGATCCCGCGCAATGCGCCGCGCAGCGCAGAGCGTAGCGCCAGCGGATTGCCGGCGGTCGCGTCCAGCAGCGCCGCACGCACGTCATCGCCGATGGGCGCGCCGGTCACCGCCTCCCAGATCTCACCACAGCCATCCTCGCTCAGTCCCCCGATCACGATCTCGTCGACGAGATACTGCTCGAGCGACGGCCGTGCCGCGAGCTCGACGGGCCGCGCGAGCACGAGCATCGACAGCGTCTCGTCCGCGACCTGGCGCAGAAGCCGTGAGAGCTCCGCGACGGCGTCTGCGCTCAGGAGATGGGTGTCCTCGATCACGAACAGGGTGGGGCGCAGGCGCGCGAGCCGCTGGAGCGCGCCGGCGACGTCAGGCAGCCGCGCGGGAGGCTCGGCCGCGAGGATCGTGCGCGCGGCGTTCGGGTGCCACAAAGCGCGCGCGGTGAGCTCGAGCAGTCCGACCGCCGATTCGGGATAGAGCTTCACGTGCACGACGCTGCCGCCGGACTCGACGATGCGCAGCATTGCGTCGTCGAGAAGCCGGCTCTTGCCGACCCCTGCCTCGCCGAGCATGAGCATCGCCCGCAGCTCGGTCGCCTCGAACGTGCCCCGCCAGAACGCCACGACGCGGTCGCGCTCGCGCGCACGGCCGAGGAACGGCAGCACGCCGTGATTGAGGAAATCTGCGAGGAGATGCATGGAAACGGCTCCGGTGCGGAGGAGGAGGGGCCGTCGAAGCTAGAGAAAAATCACCGGCGCCGAAACCGTTACTGCCCCTTCCGGAAACCGTTACCCCCCTCGGATACCTTGAATACAACGCTGCGAGCAGTGCATCACGCCAGGCGCGCCGCACCATTGATCACGAGGTATCGCAATGAACATCTCACGCAGACCCCCCCGCGAGCGCGCGGCGCCGGCGCCATCGTCCGAGGCGCTGAAGCCCTGTCCCGCCTGCCACGCGCTCGGCTACGAGCACGATCTGCACTGCGCGCGCTGCGGCGGGGCGCTCGGTCCGACCTGCGGCCGCTGCGGCGCCCCGATCGCCCACCCCGTCGCCTTCTACTGCGCCCGTTGCGGCGAGCGACTCACGCCCGACGACGCGAACGACTGAATCTCCTCAACCAGCCAGGTGAACCCATGATCTCTCGAAGACTCCGTTCGATCGCGGCGCTGTTCATCGCGTCGACGATCGCGGCAACCGCCCAACAGGAATCGGACTCGACCGGCGACGTCGCACTGCGCGGGCGCATCGTGCTCGAGCACGACCTCTACCAGCTCAGCGCCGATCCCGGCGACGTCATCGCGGCACGCCGTCCGCCGTCGCTGCTGCGCCTGATCCTCAATCCCGTCGTGTCGGTCGGAGGGATCTCGATCCCGTTCGACCTGATGCTCACGGTGCCCGAGAGCGCCACGCGAGGCGGCGCCGGAGAATCCCTCGCCGACTTCGTGACCAACCCCGCGAACTCGATCGGCATCGCGCCGAGCATGGACTGGGCGACGCTGAGCCTCGGCTCGCACTCGCCGCGCCTGTCGGCGCTCTCCGGCGGCGACGTGACGCTCTTCGGCGTCGGCACCGAGCTCTCTCCCGGTGCGTTCCGGCTGGTCGCATCGGCAGGCTCGATCGGTCAGCCCGGCGGCTTCGCCCGCCACGCGCTGATGGGACGTGTCGCGTACGCTCCGGACGGCGGACAGATCGGCATCAACCTCGTCCGAGTGCGCGACGATGCGGGATCGCTCTCCGAGCCGGGACCCGCGATGCCGGCCGAGAGCTTCACCGCGACGCTCGACGCGAGCGCGACGATCGGCCCCGTCGTGGCGCGCGGAGAGTTCGCCGGATCGCTGTTCACCAGGAACATGCTCGCCTCAAAGATCGACGGCGCGCCGGACGAGCTCAATGCGCTCGTGCGGCAGCGGCTCTCCTCGCGCGCCGACATCGCCGGTACACTCTCGCTCGGCATCGAGCGCGACGAGTGGGGAGCGACGCTCAGCGGTGAATACATCGGCGCGGGCTACCGCACGCTTGCCTACCCGTGGATGGAATCCGACCGCCTCGACGTCACACTGGCGTCGCGGGCGACGCTGCTCGACAACGCGCTCGACCTGGCGGGGACGATCGGATTCAGGCGCAACGACCTCTCACAGACCGAAGGGGCGCAGACCGCGCAGGTGCTCGGATCGCTCGACGCGAACATCCGCGCCGGAGATCTGCTGAGCGTCAACGCGCAGTACGCGAACTACGGTCTGCGCAACCGGTTCGAGAACGACACGCTCCGCGTCGAGACCGTCTCGCACACCGCGAGCGTGTCGCCGACGCTTACGCTGGCAACCGCGCCGATCACGCACGTGCTCTCGGCCAGCGCCGCGATCAACGACTACATCGACCACAACCTGATCACCGGACGCGACGCATCGAATCACACGGTAAGCCTGTCGGCCAGCTACAGCGGCGCGCTGACGGAGCTGCCGCTGGACTTCTCGCTGTGCGCGTCGACGATGACCAACGCGCTCGCGATCGGCGACGTGACGACCTCGAGCGGTTCGATCGGACTCGGCACGCGCCTCTTCGGCGAGCTGCTGCGACTCGACGTCGCCGCACTGCTGAGCCGCAGCGCGCTCGGGGCGGAGACGCCCGATGAAGGCGTCGGCGTCGAGCTCCGAGCGGCGTGGCGCGCGACGGCATCGCTCGACGTGACGGCGCGAGGGTCGATCACCGACTACACCTACGGCGGCGCGCGCACGGGCTCGACGTTCGTCGAGCGCTTCCTCCGCACGTCGCTCGAGTGGCGATTCTGATCCCATCCATTCACACTCTACTCCCGACCTCTCATGAAACCGATTCTCATTCTCATTGCACTCTGGCTCGTTCCCTGTCTGGCCGACGCGGGCGTGCGCATCACGCTCAACGTCACGCCGAGTCCGAGCCCGTATCTCTCCGACTGGGTGACGCGCAGGGAGACCATCATGCTCACGATCACCAACGACGGACCCGACACGCGGATCGTGAAGCTCGACGCGCAGGTGTTCCTCGACGGCCGGCTGCAGGCGCGGACGAACCGCGACAGGATGGCGACGCTCTCGATCCGTCCGGGCATCCATCGCTTCAACGGCGAGGATCTCGTGCCGGCGCGGGCGGTGACGTTCGTCGGCGACATCGAGCGGAAGGTGATCCGCAGCGGCCGTCTGCCTTCCGGTAGCTATCGCCTCTGTGTCGGTGTGAGCGATGCCGCGACCGGCGAGTCGCTCGCGCCGGAGCAGTGCTCACCGCTCCGCATCCAGAGCTACCGCGCGCCGACGCCGATGACGCCGGCGAACGGCGCGAAGATCCCACCGCCGCGCATACGTCCGACGTTCGAGTGGACCGCAGTCTCGCCGCAGTACTCGCCACGACAGCGCTACGAGATCCGCGTCGCCGAAGTGCGCGATGGACAGAAGCCGGAGCAGGCGTTCCGCGCGAACAGGCCGATCCTCGAGCGAACGAGATACGCCAGCACGCGCCTCGAGTGGCCTGCGGAGGTTCGCCTCGATACGCCGATGGTCTTCGTCTGGAGCGTCCGCGCGCTCGACGACGCGGGCAGTCCGATGGGAGAGACCGAGGGAGGCTGGTCGCTGCCGCGGTCGTTCTCGCTGGGAAGTCCGCGTGGCGGCGGCCGTCTCGGGTTCGTCGAGCGCGCACGAGATCAGGGCGGGACGCTCGTGCCGATGCTGATGCAGGAGGCACTGGGATGTCCGATGGACATGAGCACGACCTACGACTGCACGCTGCTTGGACTCACGCTGACCTGGACGCCCGCAGGCAACGGTCCCTTCCTGGGCTCAAGCTCGTATTACGACGCGACCTCCCCGGCGACGTACTGGACGCTGACGATCGATCAGATCGTTCCGGGCTCGAATGCTACCGGCAGCGTGCAGCTGATGTCCGCCTACGGCAATGGACTGTCGGCTGGCCCGATCCCGGTCACCGGGACTGGTGACGTCGGTCCGTCGGGCCTCTACGGACGCGGCCTCTGCATCACTCCGGAGACCTATCCCTTCTCGATCGTCGTGCGCCACGCAACGAACGACGCAACGGTCGCACCGAATGTCGAC
>DATLHO010000206.1:0-7806 GCA_035539855.1 Kapaibacterium sp. (SeqCode)
GCGCCTGTCGGGTCCGTACTACTTCAGTCCCATCAACGAGATCACGTTCTTCAGCTTCTGCGGCGGCGAGTGGGGGTGGGTCGCGCCGTGGGGGAAGGATCGCGAGACGCGCTTTCGCTTCCGCATCGCGCTGTGTCGCGCGGCGATCACGGGCGTCAAAGCGATCCGTGAGGTGATCCCGGATGCCCGCATGATCCACATCGACCCGCTCGTGCAGGTCGTCGCGCCGCGCGATCGGCCGGACCTCGTCGAGACGGCGTGGCACGAGACCTATGTCGACACCGTGCTCGCGTGGGACATCATTGCGGGGAAGAAGCATCCGGAGCTCGGCGGCTCGCCCGAGATCCTCGACATCGTCGGGGCGAACAACTACTCATTCGGGCAGATGGAGTACCGCGAGAGCGGCCCGCACCAGGCGCTCGAACCCGACGACGACCGCATCGTGCCGCTGTGCGATCTGCTGCGCTTCCTCTGGGAGCGATATCGCCGGCCGATGGTGATCGCCGAGACGGGGGGACTGCGTGAGGGCAGGGCTGCGTGGCTGAAGGACGTGATGGAGGAGTCGCTCGCGGCGGTCGATCAGGGGATGGACCTGCACGGAATCTGCCTGTTCCCCGGCATCGACATGCCCGACTGGCACACCGGGAAGTGGCTCAACATGGGCATCTGCGATATCGCCGACGAAAACGGCGCCCTGCGTCGCGTGCCCGATCGAGCGTACGTCGAGGAGCTGCGGCGCTGGCAGCGCGAGCTCAACCGCGTGACCGTGCTCGACGAGGACCCGCTCAGCGACCCGGTCGAACTGCAGGATGTCATCGACGCGGCGAAGCGATTGAAGATGAAAGGGGATGCGGACTGGAGCTGACACGCGACGGTGTCTCCGATTCGACATGAATCCGACCCGATTGCGCCGCTAACAACACGACACACCTGCGTGTTCGATTCGTGACGGCTTGCGGCGTGCAGACGCATCGCAAACCGGCGCGACGATCAGCGGCGACACTGCAGGGAGTCTCCGCTGGACACGCACCGGCGGCGGTGCTTCTCAAAGGCCGCGGGTCTTCAACGAACCGGGGTCCGTCGTGCACGACGGACCCCGGTTCGGTGTTTATGGGGGCTCCGAGGTATGACTCCGGTCATAGTTGCATCCACCCATTCCCGGGAAGTTGTCGTACCTCACCGAGGAGAATCCGCATGAGAGCCCACGACTTCCTCAGCGTCCGCGATCTGTCGAGCGACGAGATGCGCGAGACCTTCGACCTGGCCCTTCGCATGAAGGCCGACCGTCGCAGCTTCGCCTCCGCCCTCGACGGGCAGGCGCTGGCGTTGATCTTCGAAAAGCCATCGCTCCGCACTCGCACCAGCTTCGACATCGGAATCCAGCAGCTCGGCGGATATTCGCTGTATCTCTCGCCCCAGGAAATCTCCCTCGGCAAGCGCGAATCGGTCTACGACGTCGCGAAGAATCTCGAGCGGATGGTCCAGGGCATCATGATCCGTACGTTCGCCCATGAGATCGTCACCGAGATGGCCGAGCATGCCTCGGTGCCGGTGATCAACGGACTGACGGATTACTCGCATCCGTGCCAGGCGATGGCCGACTACCTGACGCTCTTCGAGCTGCACGGATCGCTCGATGGATTGACGCTTGCCTACGTCGGCGACGGCAACAATGTGTGCCATTCGCTGATGTCCGCCGGCGCGCGGCTCGGGGTCAACGTGCGCGTCGCGACCCCGGCCGGCTACGAGCCGAATCCGAAGGCGGTGCAGAATGCGCGCGAGGCGGCAATCGAGACGGGAGCGATGATCACGCTGACCGACGATCCCGTCGCGGCGGTGCGCGGAGCCGACGCGGTATACACCGATACGTGGGCGTCGATGGGACAGGAGAGCGAGTCGGAGCGCCGCCGCGAGATCTTTCGACCCTTCCAGGTCAACGCGGAGCTGATGAGCCACGCGCGCGACGGGGCATACTTCATGCACTGTCTGCCGGCGCACAGGGGAGAGGAGGTGACCGACGAGGTGATCGACGCGCCATACTCGGTGGTCTACGACGAGGCGGAGAATCGCCTGCACGTCCAGAAGGCGATCATGTACCAGTTGATGAACGCGGAGAGAGTTTCATGGTCGCCCCAACGGCCGCAAAGACGGCACTTGTCGCAATCGGCGGCAACTCACTGATTCGAGCCGGCGAGCGGGGGACGATCGACGAGCAGCTTGCCAACGCGCACGGCACCGCACGCAGCATCGTCAGCATGCTCCAGCGCGGCTGGCGCGTCGTCATCACGCACGGCAACGGACCGCAGGTCGGCGCGGCGCTCATTCGATCCGAGCGCGCGAGCACCGAGGTCTACACGCATCCGCTCGACGTCTGCGTGGCGACGACGCAGTCGGAGATCGGCTACCTTCTGCAGCGCGCGCTCGAGCACGAGCTTCGCGTCGCCGGACTCGAGATCGCCGTCGCGACGGTGTTGACGCAGGTGAAAGTGGATCCGGATGATCGGGCGTTCGCGCACCCTACGAAGCCGATCGGTCCGTTCTACACGCGCGAGGACGCCGAGGAGCGGCATCGCCGCCTCGGCTGGTCGATCGTCGAGGATGCGGCGCGTGGATGGCGCCGCGTGGTCGCGTCGCCTGAGCCGGTCGCGGTGCTCGAGGAGTCGGTGATCGCGCAGCTCGTCGATCTCGGCATCGTCGTCATCGCGCTCGGCGGCGGCGGCATTCCGATCGTCGAGGCGGCCGACGGATCGATCGTGGGATCCGAGGCGGTCATCGACAAGGATCGTGCGTCGGCGCTGCTGGCGAGCCGCCTCGGCGTCGACCTGTTCATCATCAGCACCGATACCGATCGCGTCTACCTCGATTACCGAACGCCCGCGCAGACCGGGATCGAGCGCGCGACCACCGACGCCATGATGGAGCATCACGCCGACGGTCATTTCCCGCCGGGCAGCATGGGACCGAAGGTCGAGTCGGCCGTCCGGTTCCTGCGCGCCGGAGGCCGCGAGGTGATCATCACGTCGTACGAGTTCCTCGTCGACGCGATCGACGGACACGCCGGAACGCACATCGTCCCGTGAGAGCCATGAATCCCAGACACATCGTCGAGTCACAGCAGTTCACCGTCCCGCTGTTGCGCGAGCTCTTCGAGCGGACGCGACAGATGGAGCGGATCGTCGCACGCGGCGGCACGCTCGACTATGCGGGCCGCATCATGGCCACGCTCTTCTACAAGCCATCGACGCGCACGCGCTTCTCGTTCGAGGCCGCGATGTATCGCCTCGGCGGCCGCGTGCTGTCGACCGAACAGGCGCGCGAGTTCTCGTCGGTGGTCGAGGGAGAGCAGCTCGAGGACACGATCAGGATCATCGCGAACTACTGCGACGCGATCGTCGTGCGGCACAACGAGGAAGGAGGCGCTCGGCGCGCGGCGGCGGTCTCGGCCGTGCCGGTGATCAACGCCGGCGACGGCGCCGGCGGCCAGCATCCGACGCAGGCGCTGCTCGATCTCTACACGATCTACAACGAGTGCCGCACGCTCGACGGGCTGTCGGTGGCGATCATCGGCGCGCTCGACCGGGGGCGCACGGCGCGCTCGCTGGCGTACCTGCTCGGCAAGTTCGAGCGCACGCGTCTGTACTTCATCGCGCCGGAGCAGATGCAGATCGGCGCCGACATCCTCGAGTACCTCGATGAGCACGGCGTGAGCTACGAGCTGCTGTCGAGCGCCGACCCGGTGATCGCCGGCGTCGACGTCGTCTACCAGACGCGCATCGACCGCGAGCGTCTGGTGGACCGCGAGCTCGACGTGACACGCTACAACATCGACACCGCGACACTCGCGCGCATGAAGCAGAACGCCATCGTCATGCACCCGCTGCCGCGCTCGGTCGAAATCGACCACGCCGTCGACGCCGACCCCCGCGCATCCTACTTCCGCCAGGCGCGAAACGGACTAACCGTGCGCATGGCGTTGCTGGCGATGCTGATGGATGGGGAGTAGTCCCTTAGTCCCTTTGTTCCTTATCGATTTTCAGAGTCGCACCCATGACCACACAGGAGTACATCGCGATCGAGGAGCGCTACGGGGCGCACAACTATCATCCGCTCGACGTCGTCGTGCATCGGGCCGAGGGCGTCTGGCTCGAGGACGTCGAGGGCAATCGCTACCTCGACTGCCTTGCGGCGTATTCGGCGGTCAACCAGGGCCATTGCCATCCGACGATTCTCGAGGCGTTCGTCGCGCAGGCGCGCAACGTCACGCTCACCAGCCGCGCGTTTCGCAACGACCAGTTGCCGCTGCTCTACAGGGAGCTCAGCGAGCTGACCGGCTACGAGATGGCGCTGCCCATGAACTCCGGCGCCGAGGCCGTCGAGACCGCGCTGAAGGCCGCGCGCAAGTGGGGATACACGGTCAAGGGAATCCCCGCCGACAAGGCCGAGATCATCTGCTGCAGCGACAACTTCCACGGCCGCACGATCACCATCGTGAGCTTCTCGACCGACGAGCAGTATCGCGACGGGTTCGGTCCGATGACGCCGGGTTTCCGCATCGTCAAGTACGGCGACATCGACCAGTTGCGCGCCGCGATCACGCCGAACACCGCGGCGTTTCTCGTCGAGCCGATCCAGGGCGAGGCAGGGATCATCATTCCTCCCGAAGGCTATCTGCGTGAGGCCGAGCGGCTCTGTCGCGAGAACAACGTGCTGTTGATCTGCGACGAGATCCAATCCGGACTCGGACGCAGCGGCAAGCTCTTCGCCTTCGAGCACGAGGGAATTCGTCCCGACGCGGTGATCATCGGCAAGGCGCTCGCCGGCGGGTTCTATCCGGTCTCGGCGGTGCTCGCGGATGCCGCGGTGCTCGGCGTGTTCCATCCGGGCGACCACGGCTCGACCTTCGGCGGCAATCCGCTGGCCGCGGCGGTCGCGCGCGCGGCGTTGCGGGTGATCGTCGAGGAGAAGCTCGTCGAGCGCTCGAGCGAGCTCGGCGCGTACTTCCTCGAGCGACTGCGCGCGATCGTTTCGCCGCACATCGTCGAGGCGCGCGGTCGGGGACTGTGGATCGGACTGCAGCTCGACACGAAAGCGCGTCCGTACTGCGAGGACCTGATGGGCGAGGGAGTGCTCTGCAAGGAGACGCACGACAACGTGATCCGCTTTGCTCCGCCGCTGGTGATCACGCGTGAGGAGATCGACTGGGTGCTCGAGAGAATCGAGCGCGTAATCAAGGCGCGCGACGCGGCGGGTGCCGACACACTGGAAAACCACGAAATGGAGGCCTGAACAATGGCCACGACAGCACGCATCAATACGATCATCGTCGGCGCCGCCGGACGAGATTTCCACAACTTCAACATGTACTACCGCGGCAACGAGCGCTACAACGTCGTAGCGTTCACCGCGGCGCAGATCCCCGACATCGCCGGACGCCGCTACCCCGCGGCGCTCGCCGGCGACCTCTATCCGAACGGCATTCCGATCCACGAGCAGAAGGATCTCGAGCAGCTCATCGATACGCTCGAGGTCGACGAGGTCGTCTTCAGCTACAGCGACGTCAGTTATCAGACGGTGATGAGCATCGGCTCGCGCGTGATGGCCGCCGGCGCGAGCTTCGTGCTCCTGTCGCCGGAGAAGACGATGGTCCGCAGCACGAAGCCGGTGATCTCGGTCTGCGCGGTGCGCACCGGAGCGGGAAAGAGCCAGACGACGCGCAAGGTCGCGCGGCTTCTGCAGGGGATGGGATTGAAGGTCGTCGCGATCCGCCACCCGATGCCGTACGGCGATCTCGAGAAGCAGCGCGTGCAGCGCTTCGCGACGCTCGAGGACCTGAAGCTCCACGACTGCACGATCGAGGAGATGGAGGAGTACGAGCCGCACATCGTCACCGGCACGACGATCTATGCCGGCGTGGACTACGCGGCGATCCTCGCGCAGGCCGAGCAGGAGGCCGACGTGATTCTCTGGGACGGCGGCAACAACGATCTGCCGTTCTACAAGCCCGACCTGCACATCGTCGTGGCCGATCCGCTGCGTGTGGGCGACGAGCTCGAGTACTTCCCGAGCGAGGCGAACCTGCGCATGGCCAACGTCGTGATCATCAACAAGATCGACTCGGCCGAGCCGAAGGCGGTGCTCGAGCTTAGGCGCAACATCTGGAGCGTCAACCCGACCGCCACGATCATCGACGCCGCGTCGCCGATCGTGGTCGAGAACGCCGCATCGATCGCCGGCAAGCGCGTGCTCGTCGTCGAGGACGGACCGACGCTGACGCACGGCGACATGAAGTTCGGCGCCGGCACGGTGGCCGCGCTGAAGTTCGGCGCCGCGGAGATCGTCGACCCGCGCGAGTACGCCGTCGGCACGATCGCGAGGACCTTCGAGATCTATCCCGAGATCGGCACGCTTCTGCCGGCGATGGGCTACGGCGAGCAGCAGATGAAGGATCTCGAGCAGACGATCGCGGCGGTGCCGTGCGACGTTGTCATCGTCGGCACGCCGATCGATCTGAAGCGGATCATCACGATCGACAAGCCCGCGCTGCGCGTCGGCTACGACCTGCAGGAGATCGGCGAGCCGAATCTGATGAGTCTGCTGACGGCGTTCGTCGACAGGGTGAAGCCGACCTTCGCCCCGACCGAGGAGGAGGCGATCATCTAGTTTCGTCGAATAATGTCGCGAGCGGGGAGATCACCGAGTGGTGGTCTCCCCGCTCGTCGTTTCGGGAAGCAGCGCAACAGGTCTACTCGAGCTCGGTCCCGTTCGCGCAGTCGATGTCGACGCTGATCAACTCGCTCGTCGGGAAGCAGTTCTCGTCGAGAACGACCTGGAAGGAGAGCACGAGATCCTGGCTGCATTCGCGTCCGCCCTTGCCCGTGCCGACGAATCTCGCCCGAACCTGGAAGTTGATGGTCGCCGGACAGAACGTCGCTGTGGTGAACGTGCTGCGTTCCTTGCTGACCTCGGAGTAGATGTACCTGATACCCGTCGTCTGACCGACGCCCTTTACTCCGCTCGTGTTCACGTGACCGTTGTACGACACGGTCCCGTCGCCATTGTCCGTGACCTTCGAATTCAAGTGAAGCGTACCGTTGAACGAGACAATCTCATCGCAGCACGCGTTGTAGAACCACCAATCCTCGAAGTCGAACTTTGTCGTCTGCGTGCCATTGCCCTGCGCGGATGCAGGCACGGTGAGCGTGAGAAGTGCAAGCGCTGCGAACGCGGCCAGCAGTGTGCGCTTGATCATGATGTTGCCCCCAGGAAAAAAATGTGAGAGGTCCGACGCCATCCGCGATGCAGACACACCGCGGTCGGTCTCAGGCAGGACGCACTTCGCCCTTCCTGTGGACAGTCGTCAGCTGTCCACATCACGCGCTGCGGCGATCGTTCTTGGCAGATGCGACGGGGGCGACGGTCGATCACACCTGCACGCAAACAGGCTCGACGTCTTCAGGTGTTCAGCGGGGAAAATCCAGGGGGGATTGAGGTAGGCGGCTGAATATACCGAGGCGCGCTCGCGGGCGCAAGAGCCCGGTCCGAATTGTGGTCGGAGACATTTCAGGCAGTCGCGCGACTCCGCGGCTGCCGCAGGCGACCGCCATCGCACAACCCCACCGCCTCACATGCGGCGGTCGTGCCGAAAGAGAGATCCCCTCCGGGGACGACAGTCGCGGGTCGTGTTGGGTCGAGGCAACGCAGCGCGCGTTGCGCGCTTCGTCGCCTCGACAACCCCGAGAGCACTGCGCCCCTCATAGCAGGCTCCCAGCGAAGCAGGCTCGAATTGCTATGTTCGCGGCATGCACT
>DATLHO010000207.1:0-35606 GCA_035539855.1 Kapaibacterium sp. (SeqCode)
GTGATCTTCGGCTGCGCCAACCAGGCGGGCGAGGACAACCGCAACGTCGCGCGGATGGCCGCGCTGCTCGCCGGGCTTCCGCAGGAGGTCCCGGCGACGACGGTCAACCGCCTGTGCGGCTCGGCGCTCGACGCGGTCATCGTGGCCGTGCGCGCGGTGCGCTCGGGCGAGGCCGATCTGATCATCGCCGGCGGCGTCGAGGTCATGTCGCGCGCGCCGTATGCGATCGCGAAGAACGTCAGCGGCGGCGCTCAGTTCGGCAACCTCACCGCCTTCGATACCGCGCTCGGCTGGCGCTTCCCCAACCCGAAGCTCGAAGCCATGTTCCCGCTCGAGGCGATGGGCGAGACCGCGGAGAACGTCGCCGAGCGCTGGGGCGTCTCGCGCGAGGAGCAGGACGAGTTCGCGCTGCGGTCGCATCGGCTCTCGATCGAGGCATGGGAGGCTGGACGCTATGCGTCGTCGGTTGTGCCGGTGGAGATCCCACAGCGCAAGGGCGACCCGCTCGTCGTGAGCCGCGACGAGGGTCCCCGCGCCGACACAACGCTCGAGAAGCTCGCGGTGCTCAAGCCCGCGTTTCGAAAGGGTGGGACGGTGACCCCGGGCAACTCCTCGAGCCTCAACGACGGCGCCGGAGCCGTGATCGTTGCTAGCGAGCGCGCCGTGCGTGAGCATGGGCTGACGCCGGTGCTGCGCTACGTTTCGGGCGCCGCCGTCGGTGTCGATCCGCGCGTGATGGGCATCGGTCCGGTCCCCGCCACACGCGCCGCGCTCGAGCGCGCGGGCCTGGCGATGAAGGATCTCGATCTCATCGAGCTCAACGAGGCGTTCGCGGCCCAGTCCATCGCGGTCATCAGGGACCTCGACATCGACATGGATCGTCTCAACGTCAACGGCGGGGCGATCGCGCTCGGTCACCCGCTCGGCATGTCGGGCGTTCGCCTGGTCGCGACCCTGGCCGACGAGCTCGTCCGCCGCGAAGGTCGCTATGGCCTGGCGACGATGTGCATCGGCGTCGGCCAGGGCATCTCGGCGATCTTCGAGCGCTGCTGAGCATTGCCCGGTTGACCGCGTACAACTGAAGCGGGGCACCCCGGTTATCCGGAGTGCCCCGCTTTCATTCGTTGAGCTCGTCGGACGCTAGCGCGTGACCTTCAGCGGCAGCACGGTGACCGCGTTGCCATCGGAGACGCGCACGAAGTAGCCTCCGGCGGCCAGCTCCGCGACATCGATCGCGATGCGACGGGCGCCGGCGTCGACCATTGCCGCGTCGGCAATGACCGTGCGACCGACGACGTCGACGACGTCGATGCTGACGCGCGAGGCGCGCTCGACCGAAAGCTCGAGCACCGCACGATCGGCGGTGACGTTGCCGACGAGTCGTGCCGCAAGCGTTCGCGAGAGATCAAGCGGAACAGAGACCGGCGGCGGCGGAGCGGCGAACTCCCAGCGACCGATCGCGTCGCCGGCGCCGGCGACGTAGATGTTCTGCTCGTCCTTGCCGGCTGCGATCCACGAGCCGAGCGCGCGGAACTCGACGGAGCTGTCCTTGAGCATCGAGAAGCTCGCGCCGCCATCGGTCGATCGCTGGAACGTCGCGCCGCGACCGACCGCGTAGACCGTGTCGGCGTCACGCCAGAAGGCGTAGCCGTCGAGCGGGCGCGGAGCTCCGGTATACTCGACGATCGTCCACGTCACGCCACCGTCGGTCGACGTGCCGACGTTCCAGTCGACGTTGCGACGCGTGCGATCCGGGAAGAGCACGCGCACCGACGTCGGCGAGAACGCCTGCAGTCCGAGCGCACGATTGCGCGCCGACGGCAGCGTCTGCGTTCTCGTCCAGACCTGTCCGGCGTTCGGGCTCTGGTAGATGCCCGGAGCGTTGACCTGGATGGTGTTCTGCGCCGAGGAGAGCTCGAGCGCCTGGTAGTACAGCGTCGTGTCGCGCAGCGCCCACGTGCGGCCGTCGTCGTTCGAGATGTAGAGCCGTCGGCCGGTCGAGATCATCCCGACGCTGGCCATCTCCGCCTCCTCCGAGAAGTCGATCAGCACCGGTCCGCCCGGCGCCTTGGTTCCCGGGAGAGTCGACGAGACGGTCCAGTTCAATCCGCCGTCGATCGACTCGATCACGGCCAGCGAGGTGTCGTTCGCATAGGAGATCATCGACGCGACGCCGATGAAACGGTTCGGCGCGATGACGCTGTCCGGCATCGTGATCGCCCAGACCGTCGACATGGCCGCGGGGACAGATCCCTCGAGATCGGCATCACGCCAGGTCACACCGCGGTCGGTGCTCGCGAGGATGCTGCGATAGTTGCGGCCAACGACGATGCGGCCGGAGTTCGCGGAGATCGTCCGCGGCACGGCGCCCGACTCGTTGCGCTGCCAGGTATGTCCCGCGTCGTCGGAGCGCGCGAAGAGCGACCAGCGGTTGGCCACGAAGTAGTGGGCCGAGTCCGGTGCGTAGAACATGCCGCCCTCGAACGGATGCGCCCAATGATTCCACGTCGCGCCGCCGTCGGTCGTGATCGCGTTGAGCGCGATGCCGAGCTGCGGCGAGAGGAAGCGCAGCGATCCGAGGTCGATCCACGACGGAAGCACGCTGTTGGTCCAGCTCTGGCCGCCGTTGATCGTGCGCCAGTAGGTGTACGTCGTGACGTTGTTGACCGTCGAGGTCTGCACCGCGTAGCCGACGAGCGGCGTGATGAACTCGATGCCCGGAGGCCGGATCGTCGTCGTCGGCGTGACGTCGACGAACGGCAGCTTCGTCCACGCCGCGGTCATCGTGCGCAGGTTGAGCCGGCCGATGTAGTAGTGGTTTTCGAGGCGTCCGCCGACGCGGCCGTAGGCGACGGTCGCGACCGAGGCCGACAGCGTGTCGGGCATGCCGTAGAGCTGATACCACGAGACCGAGAACGTGTCGGTCATGTCCGCCGGCGCGGGCAGATCACCGAAGCCGGTCGAGTCGTAGAGCTCGAGCTTGCGCTCGCCGCTTCCGGCGATGGTCTCGACGACCATCGAGTCGACCGACGTCCAGGTGACGCCCCCGTTGGTGCTCGTCGTCAGACGGTTCGGTCCGATCGGGCCAAGCTGCCCGGTCGTCGCGTCGGTCTCGAACGGCTGCGAGAGCGCGATCAGGTGCTGCGGCGAGCCGGCGATCACCGACGTGCCGTAGTAGCTGAAGGTCGGATCGAGCACCGGACGGATGCGCTGCCAGGCCGCGCCGGCGTCACGCGTCAGCCAGCCCGAGGAGCTGATGCCGAAGCTCGCGTCGATCATGCGCTGCGGCACCGGCACGAACGCCGGAAGCGTCGACCACGAGCGGCCGCCGTCGGTCGTCGCGTAGAACGTGCGCACCGACGGGGTCATTTCGTTCTCGGGGTAGTAGTAGCCCCGGAGTGAATCGATGAAGTAGAGTGTCGAGCCCGCGGTGGGCCACTCGAAGGCATTGCGGAACCCGCTGTCCAGACCGAAGTCGAGCAGCTGCCACGCCGAGCCCTGCGCGCTTGCGACCGCGCCGAAGGAGCACCAGAGAAGGACGACGGCGGCGGCAATGCCGGAGATTCGGGAACGGGATCCGGTAGGCACTAGCAAACGAAGACTCATCGAGACTCCTCGGTCGTGATTTGGAATCGACGAAGGATCACTTCGCGCGGGCGAAGCGATCCTCCTCGAGCGTCAGGCGGAGAGAAATGCGGTGCGACGGTCCGAGCGCCTCCTGTTCGGCGCTCGGCTTGATGAAAGCATAGTCGATGTTGAGCTTCGGCAGCCGGACGCCGGCGCCGACGGTAAGCTGGCCGAGCTCCGAGTAGCCGCCGCGCACGAACGCGCGGTCGCGGTAGGAATACTCCAGGCCGCCGCCGACGTCAAGACTGGCCACGCCGATGTCGAGCATCGTGGCCTCCTCGCGTCCCTCGAACCGCAGCGCGGCGTCGAAGGCCGGCGTGATCGCGTGCTGCTCGCCGATCGCGTAGCGATAGGCGGCGCCGAGCTTGAGCTGCGGGACGATGAACTCCTGGTTGCCGGTGTCCCACGTCATGAGAGACTTCGTGGCGTCGCTGAGGGTCGCACCGAGTGCGAGATTGTCGGCCGGCGTGTAGTGCGCGCTCAGGTCGATCCCGATGCCCCAGCCGGTGTGCTCGAGGATGGATCGATAGAGGAACTTCACGTTGCCGCCGACCGAGAGGCTGCTGTTGAGCCGGCGCGCGTACGATCCGAAAATCGCCCAGTCGCTCGCGCCGCCGATGACGATGCGGCTCGGATCGATGCGATCCTCCTCGTCGATGATCGCGTTGCCGTTGGCGTCGATCAGCGCGTTGCGCGAATCCTTGATGCCGTCGAGGCCGACCCGGATCGCGCTGAGCGCGATCGTTTGGATCGAGTCCAGCGGCAGAGCGGCGCCGAGGTAGTCGTAGTTGATCTGGCCGCTGAAGCGCGACTCGTGAAAGACCGCCGCCTGCAGATGCCCGATCTGCGAGAGCGCCGCCGGGTTGTAGTACCCGGCGGTCACGTCGTTGGCCAGCGCAGTACCCGCGCCGCCGACGCCGGCCGAGCGCGCGCCGACGCCGAGCGAGAGGAACTCGCCGGCATACTTCGCATTGTGGTAGCCCTGGGCGGCGACGGCGGCCGGCAGCGCCACGAGGGCTGCTGCGGCGCCGAAGAGCGAGAGAAGACGTCGTGCCATGCGACAGGATGGAGTGACCGATGTCGGAGCGATCGCGTGCGCGTCGATCGAACCGCAATGATATCGAAGCTCCCGGGATTGACGAAGCTCAATGACACGCCCTTTACGCAGGCCGCGTCATTCGATGCAAGGCACTCCGCCCGGAGACAGGGATGCAGCGGCGAATGCGGACATCGGAGGGAGTCGATGTTACACCTGGAGATAATATTCCAGCAACGGTCTACTTGCAATGGCCTGCCCGCGCCCTTACTTTTGTATTCCTTTTTGACAGCACGCGGGAATAGCTCAGTTGGTAGAGCACAACCTTGCCAAGGTTGGGGTCGCGAGTTCGAGTCTCGTTTCCCGCTCCAGTGCAGCATCGACGATGATGTTGGCCAGAGCCTGAATACACTGTCCTGCCACTGCCGAGCGCACGTGGCGGGACTTTTTTTTTGCCACCCGTTGCACCCTCAGTGTCCGTTGCACGGCGTTTGCGCGCCCGAGCGGGACACAGCACCAACGAGACACCTTCGATGACTAAAGTCGTCTGCATCTCCGGCGATGGAATCGGCCCGAGCATCGTCGAGGCCACCCGCCGCATCATTGACGCCTCGGGCGCGGCGATCGAGTGGATCGAGGCCGACGCCGGCCTCGGCGCGTTCGAGCGCCTGGGCAACCCGCTTCCCGACGAGACGATCCAGCTCATTCGCGAGCACAACGTCGCGCTCAAGGGTCCGCTGACGACGCCGGTCGGTGCGGGCTTCCGCAGCATCAACGTCGCGCTGCGCCGTGAGTTCGACCTGTACATCAACCTGCGTCCGACGCGCAGCTTCAAGGGCGTCGAGAGCCGCTTCAGCGACATCGACCTGGTGATCTTCCGCGAGAACACCGAGGGACTGTACTCCGGTGTCGAGCGTTATGTCGACGAGAAGCACTCCGCGGCCGAGTCGGTCGCGATCGTCACGCGCGCCGGCGCCGAGCGGATCATCCGCGCGTCGTTCGAGTACGCCGTGCGCCACGGCCGGCGCAAGATCACGCTCGTCCATAAGGCGAACATTCTGAAGTTCACCTCGGGGATGTTCCTCGAGGTCGGCCGCCAGATCGCGACCGAGTTCCCGCAGGTCGAGTTCGATGACAAGATCATCGACAACATGGCCATGCAGATGGTGATCAACCCGAACCAGTTCGACGTCATCGTCACGACGAACCTCTTCGGCGACATCCTCTCGGACCTCGCCAGCGGCCTGGTCGGCGGACTCGGCCTCGCGCCCGGCGCGAACATCGGCACCGGCGCCTCGATCTTCGAGGCGGTGCACGGATCGGCGCCGGACATCGCAGGACGCAACATCGCCAACCCGGCCGCGCTGCTGCTCGCCGGCACGATGATGCTCCGCCACCTCGACATGCGCGAGCAGGCGCAGCGCATCGAGACCGCCCTGGCCGAGGTGATCGCCGAAGGTCGCCACGTCACGCGCGACCTCAACCGCGAGTCGGGCGTCGGAACGACCGAGATGACCCAGGCGATCATCGACTGCATGAAGTGAAGCCATGATGCGCTACGCCGCGAACATCCTCGTCTACCTCGCGCTCACGATCTGGATCGGAGGCCTCGTCGTCTTCGGCGCCGTCGTCGCACCGGCGCTCTTCGGCGGCACGCTGCCGCGCACGATCGCGGGCGCCGTCAACACGACGATCCTCAACCGCCTCGGCATGCTCGAGATCGTCGCGGGCGTGGTGCTCGTCGGCGGGACGCTCTACGGCGCGATCCGAGTGGGCTCGTGGATGAACTGGAGCGCGCTCGTGCTCTCGATCGCGATGCTCGCGACCGCGGCCTATTACACGAACGTTCTCTTTCCCGATGTCAACCGGCTGCGCGTCGAGATCGGGAGCTTCGAATCGATCCCGACGGAGAAGGAGCCGCTGAAGGCGCAGTTCGATCGCGGGCACCGGCTGTACTCGACGCTCGCCAAGGGCGTGCTCGCCGCGGCCATCGCCGTGCTCGTGCTGCAGACCGTCTCGCTCGTGCGCAACGGAGCGCGACGCGAGCCGCAGGGCCGCACGCGACCGGAGCGCATCGGTGCTACCATGCCAGCGGCCGAGACGACGCCCGCGGTGCCGGAGCGGACGCGACCGACACTCAGTCGCTGAGGCCGTCGCGCACGAGCGCCCCGCGCGGCACCGATCGCAGGGCGCTTGCACGCCCGGCGCCATCGGAGTATTTTTGCTCTCCGCTCGAAACGGCGGGACAACGGAAAGATGCAGGAGTGGTTTAACTGGTACGCCTGGAAAGCGTATGTACGGGAAACCGTACCGAGGGTTCGAATCCCTCTCTTTCCGCAAGCGCAGCGACACTGAAGGGTCGCTGCGCTTTTTCATACGCGGCCGGCCCCGGACCGAGCGAGCCTCGGGGTGGCGTCCGCGTCTTCGAATCAACCGATGATCGTCCTCTTCGAAGACAGTCGTGCCCGCGGCTTCGAGCCGATCGCGCTGACCCGCCACGTCTCGCACCTGCTCGTCGGCGCGCATGCGCTGCGCGCGCGTGTCGAGCGCGCGTTCGCCGGCGAGGCGATCACGCTGCATGGCCGCGCCGCGATCATGCGGTACCATGGCGGCAAGGGCGAGCGCGTCGAGCGGCCCGGTGAGACGGCGCTGTTCGTCAACGCGCGCGCGCTGATGACCGGCGCGCTCGCGACGCGACTGCGCGCGACGGGGGAGTGGATCCTTCGACAGGGCGACGCCGTCGTCGCGGCGAGGCTCGAGTCCGCGTCGATCGCGCGCCTCGCGTGGGATCGCGACGCCCTCGACTTCGATGCGCTCGAGGGCATTGCCTCGACGAGCATCGACGACGCACGGCTTTACGACTGGGTGTGGGATCTGATCGCCGACAACGGGGAGCGACTGGTCGCGGACTTCGAGGAGCGCGGCGCGGCGAACGAGGGGACGGTGATGCCCGGTGCGATGCTCGTCGCCGGCGATCGTATCGCGATCGGCCGCGGCGCGGTCGTGCGCACCGGTGCGATCCTCGATGCCACCGACGGACCGATCACGATCGACGACGGCGCCGAGGTGATGCCGGGCGCGGTCATCGAGGGACCCTGCCACATCGGACAGGGCAGTCGCGTGAAGATCGGCGCGAAGATCTACGGACAGACCTCGATCGGCCCGGCGTGCAAGGTCGGCGGCGAGATCGAGAACTCGATCATCCTCGGGTTCTCGAACAAGCAGCACGACGGTTTCCTCGGCCATAGCTACCTTGGGGCCTGGGTCAATCTCGGGGCCGACACCAACACCTCCGACCTGAAGAACAACTACGGCCGCATCCGCGTGACGCTCGACGGCGTCGAGATCGATACGGGCCGGATGTTCCTCGGAGCGCTCATCGGCGATCACAGCAAGACCGGCATCAACACGATGCTCAACACCGGCACGATCATCGGCGTCGCGGCAAACGTCTTCGGCGGCGGCTTTCCGTCGAAGTCGATTCCCTCGTTCTCGTGGGGAGGCTCCGACGGCTTCGAGACCTTCCGGCTCGACCGCGCCCTCGAGCTCGCGCGCACGGTGATGGCGCGCCGCTCGGTCGAGCTCACCGCAGCCGACGAGGAGCTCCTCGCCGGCATCGCGGCCAGCACAACCAACACACGTACCGACAGCATAACCACGGAGAATCGATGAAGCTCACCCGTTCGCTCGGACTCCTCCTGATGACCGCATCGATCGTCGCCGCGTGCGGCTCTCCGAAGCAGGCGACGATTGAGGGATACTCCTCGCAGAATCTCAACCGCACGCGCGTGGTCGTCCTGCTCCCGACGGCGGGCGAGCTGACCTTCGCGGACGCCGAACGGTTCGGGGCCTCGCGCGGCGTCGCCGGCGCGTCGGCCGCCGAGACGTTCGACTCGGAGCTGCGCACGATGCTCATCGGCGAGATCCAGGGCAGGCTCGACTCGAACAACGTCATGAGCTACGTCGACATGCCGGCCGCTGGAATCGTCCCGCTGAGCGCCACGCGCGACTTCACGGCGACCGGACCGGCGTCATGGGAGACGATCAAGAAGGCGGGGCAGGAGGGAGCGATCGACTACCTGCTGGTGGTCCGCGACATACGCGTCGGCAACACCGCCGGCGCCGATCCGCGCGGCGACGAGAGCGTCACCGCGGCGTTCTCCCTGCTCGACGTGCGCAAGCAGGCGGTGATGACCTCCGGCACGATCAGCGCATCGGTCAACGCGCCGCGCACGGCCGCGGCGACGCACGAGCGCATCGCCGCCGAGCTGACGGGGAAGCTCCCGTTCACCGTCGTCGAGTAAAGCCCCGGAGCGCGCCCGGACGCGCGCACGGCAGCGGGCTCACAGTCCGCCGCGCGCGCGTCCGGGCCAACCCATCGTAACACGGCCCGCGTTGGTATTGCAGGCCGATTTCGATAGCTTTAGCCGTTTCGACAGAGCCCACAACCGACTCGACCAGCCCTTCGTCCGAGAGCATTCGAACGCAACCGAACCCTTTACCTCGCTAGATCAGATGGCTTCGAAGAGATCCAGACAGTCCGCTCAGAAGAACAGGCCCGATCCCGTCCGGGTGCTCGGCAAGGAAGCCGACACCGCGACGGCCGACGTGCAGGAGGCGTTCGACGAGCCGACGACCGCCGGCGCCGCGCATGCTCCGGTTCCGGTGCAGAACGGACTCGAGACCTCGCACGAGTCGCTGGGACTCGATCTCGAGCCGCTGCGCGCCGCGCTGCGCACGATGATGCTTGCGCGGCGGACCGACGAGAAGCACCTGATGTTGTTGAAGCAGAACAAGAGCTACTTCCACATCGGCGTCTCCGGCCATGAGGCGATCCAGGTCGGCATCGCGCACTGGATGAACCCCGAGCGCGACTGGGCGTGGACGTATTACCGCGACCTGGCGATCGCCTATGCGATGGGGCACACGCCGAAGGATCACTTCCTCGGCGCGTTCGCCAAGACCGACGACCCGGCGTCGGGCGGCCGCCAGATGCCGTGCCATCACGGCAACCGCCGGCTGCATCTGCCGACGCAGTCCTCGCCGACCGGCACGCAGTTTCTCAACGCGGTCGGCTGCGCGCTCGCGTCGGTCATGGACGGCACCGACGAGGTGACCTACGTCGCCGCCGGTGAGGGCACGACGAGCCAGGGCGAATTCTACGAGGCGGTCAACTGGGCATCGCGCGCGAAGCTCCCGGTGATCTTCTGCATCCAGGACAACGGCTACGCGATCTCGGTCCCGTCGAGCGACCAGGTCGCCGGCGGACCCGTCGGAAAGCTCTTCGAGAACCATCCGAACCTCGAGGTCGTCTTCGTCGACGGCACCGACATGATGGAGAGCTATCGCGTCGGCCGTCGCGCGGTCGAGCGCGCGCGCCGGGGCGAAGGTCCGACGCTCATCCACGCGAGCGTCGTGCGCCTGCTTGCGCACTCGAGCTCCGACGATCAGCGCAAGTATCGCGACAGCGAGGAGCTCGCCGCCGAGCAGCGCCGCGATCCGATCCTGCGGCTGTCGCAGTATCTGGTCGAGCACGGGATGATGTCGCAGGAGGCGATCGATCGTCTGCAGAAGGAGGTCTACGCCGAGATCGACGAGGCGGCCGACTGGGCCGTGACGCAGGCCGATCCCGATCCCGCCACGAGCACGCGGCACAACTGGGCCGACGAGCGCGATCTCGGCATTCGCTACGAGGCGACGACGCCGTCGGGTGAGAAGGCCGTGCTCGTCGACGCGATCAACCACGCGATGCACGAGGAGATGGCGCACAACGAGCGGATGCTCATCTTCGGAGAGGACGTCGCCGACAACAAGGGCGGCGTCTTCACCGCGACGCGCGGCCTGACCAACGCCTTCGGCGCCGATCGCGTGTTCAACTCGCCGCTGGCCGAGGCCTCGATCGTCGGCGTCGCGCTCGGACTGGCCACGCGCGGCTACAAGCCGTGCGTCGAGATCCAGTTCGGCGACTACATCTGGCCCGCCTTCCAGCAGTTGCGCAACGAGGTCGCGACGCTTCGCTACCGATCGAACGACGGCTTCAGCTGTCCGATGGTCGTCCGCGTCGCCGTCGGCGGCTACATCCACGGTGGTCTGTACCACTCGCAGAACATCGAGGCCTTCTTCTCGCACATCCCCGGTCTGTACGTCGCGTACCCGTCGACCGCTGCCGACGCGAAGGGACTGCTCAAGACGGCCTGCCGCATGGATGACCCGGTGATCTTCTGCGAGCACAAGGGACTGTACCGCATGCCGTTCTCGTCGGGTCCGGAGCCGGACGCCGACTACTTCGTCGAGTTCGGCAAGGGCCGCATCGTCCGCGCCGGCGACGCACTGACGGTGGTGACGTGGGGCGCAATGGTCAAGGAATGCTTCAACGCCGCGAAGCGCCTCGAGGCCGAGACCGGCCGCACGACCGAGATCATCGACCTGCGCACCATCGTGCCGTGGGATCGCCAGATGGTGCTCTCGTCGGTCGCGAAGACCGGCCGCGCCGTCGTCGTGCACGAGGACACGATCACGATGGGCTTCGGCGCCGAGATCGCCGCGGTCATCGCGCGCGAGGCGTTCGAGCATCTCGACGCTCCGGTCGAGCGTGTCGCCGCGAAGGACTCGCACATCCCGTATCACCCGGTGCTCGAGGTCGACGTGCTGCCCACCGAGGAGAAGATCTTCACGGCTTTCAAACGCATCGTGGCGTATTAACTTAGCGGCGCCACGTCCCGTCGAAGGGGCGTGGCGCCGAGTCGGTTGCGATCCTCCCGCGGATCGCCGCCGGGCGACGCGTGTCGAAGCCCCGAACCCTTCGGCTACCCGGCACCGTGCGCACTCGCGAGCGGCACCTGTCCAGAGGTGTGCCGCACCGTCCTACCGTAGTGATTTCGATTCCCCAGAGGACCCTTCCGATGATGCTTCGCCGTCTCACGTGCGTCTTCGCATGCCTTGTCGCGGAGGCGCACCTGACCAGTGCACAGGAGGCCCGCATCAATCTCGGACCCGTCGTCAACACCGAGGTCAGCGAGCTCCAGCCGATCATCACCTCCGACGAGCAGGTGCTCTTCTTCACGCGCAAGGGCGATCCCCGCAACGTCGGCGCATCGGTCAAGCCCGACGACGAGGACATCTGGTTCTCGATGCGACTGCCCAACGGCGACTGGTCCGAGGCCGAGCATCTCGAGGGACCGTTGAACACGGCGGGCTACGACGGCGTGCGCGCGGTCAACAGCTCGTTCACCCGGCTCTACCTTCAGAACAAGTACAACACCGACGGCACGCGATCGAAGGGATTCTCCGTCAGCGAACGAGCGCCGGACGGGAGCTGGAACTACCCGTCGGCGCTCGAGATCGAGAACTACTACAACGACACGACGACCGCGACGCTCGGCGTCTCGCACGACGAGAGCGTGCTGATCATGTCGCTGCGCCGCAAGGACTCCAAGGGCGGGCACGACCTCTATGTGTCGTTCAAGATCGGACCCTACCAGTACAGCGAGCCGCAGAACATTCTGAATCTCAGCACCGTCGGCGACGAGGTCGCGCCCTACATCGGCTTCGACGACCGGACGATCTACTTTCCGTCGACAGAGTGGGGGGCGCAAAAGGGGACGCACGACATCTTCATCTCGCGACGCCTGGACGACACGTGGCTCAACTGGTCGAAGCCGGAGCGGCTGCCGTTTCCGATCAACTCCGAGTCGGCGGACTTCTACATCAATCTCTCGGCCCGCGGAGATACGGTCTATCTGTCGAGCTGGCACGAAACGTCGACGCGCGGCTTCGGTCGCAGCGACATCTGGAAGGCCGGCCTTCCGTCGCGCTACCGTCCGGCGACCTTCGGCTCCGGCGACGATGAGACCGGGGAGATCTCGCAGGTGTCGAAGGCGCCCGATCCGGTCGTCGGCGCGCTGATCCGTCTGGAGAACATCTTCTTCGACACCGATCGCTCGACACTGCGCGGCGAGTCGAAGAGCTCGCTCGACCGGCTTATCGCGCTGTTGAACGAGTACCCGAACATGCGCATCGAGATCCAGGGGCACACCGACAGCGACGGATCCGACGAGCACAACGACGAGCTCTCGGGTTCGCGCGCGCGCTCGGTCGTCGACTACCTCGTGCAGGGCGGCATCGCGCGGCCGAGGCTCGAGGGCAAGGGCTACGGCGAGCGCGTGCCGATCGCGCCGAACACGACCACCGCGGGCAAGCAGCTCAACCGCCGCGTGATGGTGCTGATCAAGGGCTACGACTACGAGGGCTGACCGCGCATTGATGATTCCGACGAGCCCGCTCGGACGTTTCTTCGCGGCGCTCTTCGCGGCGGGTCTCCTGTATTCGTTCGCGATGCTGGCGCGGCCGGACGTGCACTTCCTGTCGCGCCCGTTCATCGAGGATGCGTTCTACAGCCTCAGCGTCGCGCGCTCTCTCGGCCAGGGTCTGGGAATGACCATCGACGGCCGGACACCGACCAACGGCGTGCAGCCGCTGATCTGCTTTCTCAACGCTCCCGCCTTCGCCATCGCCGGTGACGATCTCTACCTCGCGCTTCGGATGACGCTCGGTCTGCAGGTGCTCCTCGCAGGCCTCGCGGCGCTCGCCGTCGCGCGCTTCGCCGTCAGCCTCCTCGGCGCCACGACCGGAGATGCGCCCACAGAGGACGTCGCTCGCCCGGACGCCGCGCGTCGCGTTCGCTCGGAGACTTTCTGGATCGTCGCCGGAACCATCGCCTCGAGCTACTCGCTGCTCGTGCATCTGCAGAACGGCCTCGAGACATCGCTGGCGGTGGCGCTCGCGTTCATCGCGATGGCGATGTACATCGAGCGCATCGCCCGACGGCCCGACGCGCCGATCGCGGAGTTCGCGCGCGTCGGCGCACTGCTCGGACTCGGCGTGCTCGCGCGGATCGACGTCGCGATCCTCGCCATGACGATCGCGGGCTGGCACCTGTTGACGGCTCGCGGCCATGGTCGGCGCACACCCGCGCTCGCCGGGGCGGCTGTCATCGGACTCGTCAGCCTGCTGGTGAGCCTGCCGTGGTGGCTGTACAACGTCATCGGCTTCGGGCACCTGATGCCGACGAGCGGCCTGGCGCAGCAGGACCTGCTGACCGACCGGCTGCGCAGCGTCGACCTCGTCGTGCGCGGTGTCTCCAACGCGCTGCTGCTCGTGCTGCACGCTCCCGGCGACGTCGAGGGTCCGATCGCCTACATCGGCCTACTGCTCGTCGCCGCGGTTTCCGCGATCATGTTCGCGGTCACGCCGCTGCGCCGCTGGGCGGGCGACGCACTCCGGAGCCTGCGGCGCGAGGTCGAGCCGGCGAGGGCGGTTCCGCTCGCGCTGTTCGTCGTGATCCTCGCGGCCTACTACACGCTCTTCTTCGGGGCGCCTCACTTCATCCCGCGCTACCTGACGCCGATGTGGCTGCTGCTGTCGGTCGCGATGCTGCTCGTGCTGCACGCGCTCTGGCGTGCCGCTCCCGAGCGCGGAGCCCGACGCACCGTGCTGCTGGCGCTGGCCGTCATCGCATTCTCAGCAAGCGCGGTCGCCGCGTCGCGATCGTTCACGCGCGAGGGACTCTACACCAACGTGATGCTCTTTCCCGCCGAGTGGATCGGCGCACACACGAGCGCCACCGATCGCATCGGGATGTTCCAGTCGGGAACCACCGGGTTCCTCTACCGTCGCGTCACGAATCTCGACGGCAAGGTCAACACGCGCGCGCTCGCGGCGATGCGCTCCGGAGGCCTCGCCCGGTTCGTCGATTCGGCATCGTTCGACTACATCATCGATCTGGATTTCTACACGCGACATATCTTCCGCGATCGGCGCCTGCTCGCCCGCTACGAGCCGATCGATACGCTCCCGCTCGACTTCATCGTCTGGCGGCGGCGCGACTGATTCCACGCACTGTCGAGAGCCCGCCTTCATGTTCGTCGGCCGCATCGATGAGATCCAGCTCGTCCGCTCCATGCTCGCCTCGGCGCAGGGCACGGGGGAGGCGATCATCTCGTTTCACGGGCTCTTCGGAGCGGGGAAGACGACGCTGCTTCGTCGCGTCCGAACGCTCGTCGAGTCCGAGGGACTCGTCGACGCCGTGATGGCGACCAATGAAGACATCACCGTCTCGACCCTACCCGAGTTCGTCTTCGCGCTCGCGAGCGGCTTTCAGAGCTTCGATCGCGGCGTGGTGCGCCTGGTGCTCGACGAGATCGAGGCCCGGCGGCGACGCTATCTGCAGATCGCCGGACAGCTCGGCGCCGACGCGATGCCGCTGCTGCAGAGCGTGCGAGCGGAATCCGGTGGTGGCGGCGGCTACGGCGAGCGGCGCGTCGAGGCCGAAGCGCTCGCGCTCGAGGTCGCGATCAAGAACCAGTTCAACAACCGCGACGATCAGCGCCTGACGCTCGACACCGCGAACGTCGTCACCGAGGCGCTGCTGGTCGATCTCATGACGACGTTCTTCCCGCTCGACACCGGGGCGCCGCCGCTCGAGGAGCAGTTGCGCGCCAGGGGGCCGCGACGGCTCCTCGTGATGATCGACACCTACGAGAAGATCACCGCGCTGGTCAACCCCTGGCTGCTCGAGTCGTTCCTTCCCTACGTGCTGCACAAGCGCTTCGGAGATTTTCAGAGCTACCGCACCAAGCACCTGCCGGACCACATCCACGTACGAGAGGCCTTCGACGTGCGGCTGATCGTCGCCGGACGCGAACGGCTGTCGCTCACCGACCAGGAGCGCCGATGGGATCGCCATCGCGACTCGATGCGCGAGCACCGGCTGGGTCCGTTCAGCAGGGAGGAGCTCGGAGAGTTCCTCGTCTCCAGCGGCTTCGATCCGTCGGAGCATCTCGACGAGGTTCTCGAGCTCACGCAGGGACTGCCGTATCTGGCCTCGCTGTGGGTCGATGCCGCCACGGCCGAGGCCGCGGGAGCCGAGCGGGCGTTTCTCAACGCGCTGGCCGAGCAGCGCATCTTCTGGTACAAGACGCCCGAGCAACGCGAGTGGATCCGCTCGGCGGCGTTCCTCGACTGGTTCGACGCCGATGCCCTGCGTTGCTTCGAGGCGGTCGGCGAGGACGCGTCGCGCGCGTTCGAATACCTACGCAACAGTAGCGAGGTCGCGCGGCCCAGCCGCTCGCGCCCGGGGAAGTTCGAGCTCCACGAGATCATTCGTCGCGCGCTCCGCGACGCGACGTTTCAACAGAGCAGCGAGCGCGCCGAGAGCTACCGGGAGTCGGCCGAGGCGTTCTACGGCGCGAGCGAACTGCTCGCGCGCTTCGGCGCCGAGCACCGTGCGCTGGTGCGCCGGCTCGCGTACTTCTCGCTCTTCGACGAGTCCGCGATCGAGCGGTTCTTCGGCGGCGAGGCGCACAAGGTCCACGACCTGATCGAGGAGGCGCCCGATCTCTTCAGCGTCGATGCCGACGCCTGGCGGATGGAGACCGACGCGCGCAGGCGGCTGGCGCGCTACAATCGATACGCCGACGGCGCGGTCTATCGGCAGACGACCGAGTCGCTGCACACGCTGTGGGAGGCGCGCGCGCGCGAGCTGCGAGGCGAGATCGAGGATCGCCGATCGGAGCTCGCCGCGACCAGACAGCGGGTGCGATCCCTGCTGAGCGAGGGGCACATGAAGGTCGAGTTGCAGCAGTCGGCGCACTCGAGCGTCCGCGTGCTCGAGACCGAGCTTGCGCGGGCACGCCGCCGGTGGTACCAGCGGCTGTCGCCTCGCGAGTCGCTCGTCGCGCGCACGAGCTTCTTCCTGCTTGCGGTCTCGGTATTGATGATCTTCGGCGCCGACGCGCTGCCGATCGACGACCGCACGCGCGACCTCGTCCGCACCGCCGCGCTGGCAATGAGCGCGCTGTTCCTGCTCGTCTTCTCACTGCTCGTCGGCCGCATGCTCTACATGAAGAGCCGGCGCCAGGAGCACGCCGTGCTGCGCGAGGACGTCGCGTCGATCGAGGGCCGTCTCAGCTCGAAACAGTACGAGTTCCATGGTCTCTCTTCGGAGGCCGAGCAGGCGCGGGAGGAGGCCGTCGCACTCGAGGCGCGTTGCGTCGCGCTCGAGGGGGAGATCGCCGCGCTCGAATCGAAGCTCGCTCGTCCGTACGTTTGAGCGAACTGCCGACGTGCATCCCGGCGTGCGAACGCGCGTAGCCGGGGGCTGCAGTCGACGATTCGATCACCAGGCTCCGTTTCGTCAACGGGGAGAACGTCCATGAAACCGTCCAGGCCGATGCTTGCCGCGATGCTCGCGGCGCTGGCGCTGATCGTCGCCGGCGAGGTCCGCGCACAGGACCGCCCGGTCTACGTGGTCGAGATCACCGGCGAGGTCGACCTCGGCCTGACGAGCTACGTGCGCCGCGCGTTCGCGGAGGCCGACGCCGCCGGAGCCGCCGCGGTCGTGCTGCACGTCAACACCTTCGGCGGCCGCGTCGACGTCGCGACCGAGGTGCGCGACATCGTCCTCAACTCGGCGATCCCCACGATCGCGTTCGTCGACAAGCGCGCGATCTCGGCCGGCGCCCTGATCACGCTCGCGGCGGATTCGATCGCGATGGCGCCGGGCGGAAGTCTCGGCGCGGCGACACCCGTCGACGGCAGCGGAGAGAAGGCGTCGGAGAAGATGGTGAGCTACATGCGCGGCGAGATGCGCGCGACCGCCGAGCAGAGCGGCCGCAATCCCGCTCTCGCCGAGGCCATGGTCGACGAGACTCTGGCGATCACCGATTCGTTGCTTCAGCGTCCGGGACAGCTTCTGACGCTGACGACCGAGGAGGCTCTCCGCGTCGGCTACGCCGACGCGGACGCCGCAACGCTCCCGGTCGCCCTCGAGAAGCTGGGCTTCGGCGGTCTGCCGATCGTAACCATATCGATGAGCTGGTCGGAGCATCTCGTGACATTCCTGACATCTCCCTTCGTCAGTTCGCTGCTGATCATGCTCGGTCTCGGCGGGCTCTTCTACGGCATCAAGACGGGGCACTTCGGCGTCGTCGCGACGATCGGTCTCGGAGCGATCTCGCTGTTCTTCGGCGCGCAGTACGTTGCCGAGCTCGCGAACTTCCTCGAGATCCTCATGTTCCTCGCGGGCATCGTGCTGCTCGCGATCGAGATCTTCGTGATCCCGGGCTTCGGCGTCGTGGGAATCCTCGGCATCGTCATGATGCTCACGAGTCTCTTCCTTGCGCTCGGCGGCAGCTTCACCGCGACGAGCTACGACTCGCTGGCTGTGCCGCTGTACACGCTCGCCGGATCGTTCGTCGGCCTGTCGATCATCGTCGCCCTGATGGTGCGCTACCTGCCCGGCTCGAGCGCCTTCAGCCACCTTGTGCTGCAGACCCCCGCGACCGCGACGAGCCACGAACTTGCCGAGACGCGCGACCTGCTCGGCGCCGAGGGACGTGCGCTGACGACGCTGCGCCCGGCCGGCGTCGCGCTGCTGCGCAATGAGCGATGCGACGTGATCACCGAGGGAGAGTACATCAGCGCCGGTGAGGCCGTTCGGGTCGTACGGGTGGAGGGACGCAAGGTCGTCGTTCGGCGGACCGAGGCCCGCGAACTCGCATCCGGCGATGCCGATGCCTAGACCATGATTCCGCATGGCGACGGCACGGTCGCCATCGGAAGCGTCGTGAGGGCGTATCTTGGCACCCCGATTGAGCCCACGCCATGAATACGAGCCCATCACGACGACATTGAATCGCCGGCTTCACACCATAGTGCTCGCGGCCGCCACGCTTGGCGCCGCCGCGGCTTTCCACGTCCCGGCGCTCGCGCAGTCGAGCGACTCGGCGCGCGCGGCCAGGCCATCACGTGTGGAGATCAGCCCGTTCATTCTCGACAGCGTCGCGATCGAGCGCGCCGAGATCTACGACACCTCCGGCATCTTCGACATTCTGAACTCGTTCCACTGGCTCACCAGCGAGAGCGTGATCGTCGACGAGATCTTCTTCGCTCCGGGCGACACCGTCACCGCCAACGACCTCGACGAGCTCGAGCGGAACCTCAGAGACCTCGAAGTCTTCTCGCGCATCACCTTCGAGGTGCTGCCGCGCGACGGCGACGCGTCGCGCCGCGTGCCGCGTGCGACGCTGCGCATCAGGACGAAGGACTCGTGGTCGCTGCGCACCGGTGGCGCGTTCAGCGCCGCCGGAGACGACATGACGCTCCTCGGCATGCTGCGCGAGGTCAACCTCTTCGGACTCGGGCTGCAGATCGGCGGCTCGCTCGAGTACAGCACGGTCAACGATCGCGGCTGGCGCACGAGCGCGTTTCTGTACGAGCCGAATCTCGGCGGTACCCACATCAACGTTGGAGTTCGCGCGGCGACCTCGCGCGTCGAGGCCTCGGGCGGCGTTCACGTCGAGCGGCCGTACTACAGCAGCCGCGTCGCCAATGCCTGGGCGGCGGGAGGGTCGCACTATCGCGGCGACGAGTCGTTCTATCTGCGCGAGGGCGAGCGCATCCGCCGCTACGTCAGTCGCACGAGCACGACCGACGCTTCGGGCTGGTTCAGCATCGCGCGCGGAGCCAGGGGAAGCCTCTTCCATGCCTCGACGAGCCTGATGGTCGATCGCACGACGCGTGACTCGCTGCTGCCGTTCGCGCCGAGAGCGTTCGAGAACAGCGTCGGCGCGTTCATCGGCATCGAGTCCATCAAGCGCACCTACGAGCATGTCGAGGATGCCGATCTCAGCGGCGATCGACTGATCCCGATCGGCGGGATGGGATCGGTCTCCATCGGCAAGATTTCTCCGCACAGCGGAGGACTCGACAACGTCGTCTACGTCGGCGGCGAGGCGCGCAACGCGATCGCGAGCGGCCCGCTGCACGCCTCGGCGATGATCGCAGCGGGGACGGGCCTGGCGAACAAGACCGCGCGCTATACCATCCAGCGATTCAACGGAACGGCACACCTTAAGCTGCCGGTCGGAGCGCTCGCCGCGCGCGTCGACCAGTCGACGATCTGGAACTGGCCGCGCTACGTCGCACTCGCGCTCGACAACCCGAGCGGCCTGCGCGGCTACGACCTCGCCGGACTGGTCGGCGACAACCGCCTGGTCGCCAACTTCGAGTACCGTCTGCATCCGTTCGCGCGCATCTGGATCTTCGACATTGGCGCCGCCGCGTTCTACGACGTCGGCTCGGTCTGGAACCAGGGCACGACCATCGGCGACGCCCGCTTCCATTCGAGCATCGGCGGCGGCATCAGGATCGGCAGCACGCTGGGGGCGTTCAACCGGGGACTGTTGCGCGTCGACGTCGCCTACAACTTCGACGAGCGCCGGATCTCCCGGCTCGTCATCAGCAGCCAGGAGGCGTTCGACGCCTTCGGCACGCTCGAGTACCGGCCGCCCGGACCGTATCTACCCTAGAGCCAAGCGAGCGATGAGTCGAGTCTATTCACTGCGGACCGCGATCAACCTCGGCTTCACGACCGTCGTGCTGTTGTTCACCGTCGTGTCGATCTGGTCGGTGGCGAACCTGCTGCGGCTCGAGGAGCGTCTCGAGCGCGCGACCGAGCAGACGCTGCGCTCGAGCGCGCTCGCCTCGAGGATGTCCTCGTCGCTGAACTCCGCGCTGCGCGGACTCTTCTCGTACACGCAGGAGAATCGCGCCGGCGCCCGCACGAGCGTGGCCGAGGCGCACGCGTCGTTCTACGGCGCCCTTTCAGAAGCGCGCGACGCCGAGCGCGATGGACTTCGCGCCGAGGTCGACTCGATCGGCGCGGCCTACATCGGATTCACCGCACTGCTCTCCGAGATCTCCGCGATCGATGCCTCCGACACCGCCGCGCGCGACAACGAGCCGGAGACCGACAGCGCGCTCGTCGCATTCTTCGCCGGCCGGGTCGCGACGGCGACCGCCGGCGTCGCCGACGCGATCGTGCGCTACGATCGCGCGGCGTACGATCGGGGCGTCCACGCGCTCGGCGGCATCGAGACGTCCGCGCGGCTCGCCGCCTACGTCGTCATCGCCGGAACGGTGCTGCTGCTGCTGTTCAGCCTCGTCGCCGGATGGAAGGTCACGCGCACCGTGCTGCTGCCGATCCACCAGCTCATCGACGGCGTCCGCAAGATCACGTCGGGGGATTTCGATCAGCGCCTGGAGATCCCCGACGCCCGGCTCGAGCTGACGCAGCTCGTCGAGCACTTCAACGAGATGGCGTCGCACCTGCGGGAGTACCGGGCGATGAACATCGGCCGGCTGCTCGAGGAGAAACGGCGCTTCGAGCAGATCGTCGCCGATCTCACCGACGTGATCATCGGCACCGATCGCGACGGCACGGTGCAGTACTTCAACCGCCGCGCGGAGCAGATCCTCGGACTGCCCGCGCCCCTGGTGATCGGCCGGCACGCCGGAGAGCTGCCGCTGGACAATCCGGTGGTCGCGCGAGTCAGCGGCGACATCGCCCGGCAGTCGGTCGCCGAGCAGGACGAGTCGGTGCGCGCGCAGGTCGCCGGCACCGAGCACGTCTTCGCCTACGAGCTGCGCCGGCTCACCGACGCCGAAGGAAACTGGATCGGATATCTCGCGCGGCTGCACGACGTGACCCGCTTCAAGCAGGTCGAAGAGATCCGCCGCAAAATGATCTCGACCGTCTCGCACGAGCTGCGCACCCCGCTGACGTCGATCGGCATGAGCCTCGAGCTGCTGCTCGAGGCCGGCTCGATCGAGACGTTCAGCCCGATCCAGCGCGAGCTCCTGGTCAACATCCAGGAGGACGTCCGCCGCCTGCAGTCGTTCGTCAACGACCTGCTCGACCTCTCGCGGATCGAACAGGGAAAGGCGACCCTGAGGATCATCCCGACGACGCCGCGCGAGCTCTCTGACGGCGCCGTTCGCCAGCTCACGCCGCTGGCTGCGCGCCAGGAGATCTCGATCGATGCGACCTCGGTGGCGTCGTCGCTGCCGGCGGTGGCGGTCGACCCGAACCGCGTCCGCCAGGTGTTCACCAACCTGCTGACCAACGCGATCCGCTATACGCCGCTGCACGGGACGATCCTGATCGCGGCCGAGCAGGAGGGAGACGTCGTCGTCTTCAGCGTGCAGGACAACGGTCCGGGGATTCCGCTCGAGGAGACCGAGCGCGTTTTTGACAGGTTTTATCAAATCCGCGACGATCAGCGGGCCGGTGGATCGGGACTTGGCCTGGCGATTGTGAGGGAAGTGGTCGAAGCCCATGGGGGCCGCGTCTGGGTGGAGAGTGCCGTCGGTCGTGGCAGCACGTTCTACTTCGCCCTGCCGATAGCCACTCTTGCCGAGCAGAACGGCGCCGGCGACACCTCCGGCGCATCGGTGAGCATCGTCCCGTCCCGGCGAGAAGAGCCGTAAGAGTCGTGCGCCCGCGGTGAGAGCCGCGCGCCACTGCGGCCGGCTTCGGGTTCCGCTCGCCAACGCCTGGCCCAAACCGATGTACCCACACCAGAACGGAGCCGGCGCTCCGGCGCCGATGGCGGACGACGCCTCCGGCGGCGCTTCCGGCGCGGTCTCCGACCGACGCATCCTCGTCGTCGACGATGAGAAGAACGTGCGCTTCACCGTGGCGCACGCGCTGCGCAGTGATGGCTACACGGTCGATTCGGCGGGGAGCGGCACCGAGGGACTCGACCGCACGAGCTCGATACGCTACGACCTGATCCTTGTCGATCTGCGGATGCCGGGCATGACCGGCATCGACATGCTGCGCGAGCTGCGCCAGCGCGACCCGGCGATGCCGGCGGTGATCATCACGGCCTATGGCGTGCCGCAGCAGCTCGTCGAGGCGGCCGAGCTCGGCGCGATCGACTGCATCCACAAGCCATTCAGCATTCAGACCATCCGCAGCGTCGTGCGCGAGGTCATCGACCGCGCCGAGCACGGGCTGGCGGCGCAGACGGCCGAGGAGCACGTCCGCGAGGCAAAGCGCGCGATCATGCGCGGCGAGGTCGACAAGGCTCACGCCGAGCTCGAGCGCGCGATCGAGCTCGATCCGCACAACGGCGAGCCGCACCTGCTCGACGGGATCGTGTCCCTCTTGAAGCGGGACGGCGAAACAGCATGCGAACACTTCAGAACAGCCTTGCAGATTGATCCAACGAACAAGAACGCCAGTGAGTATCTTGCGTTCTATGGGCGCTGACCGACGTTTATCCAATGATCGAACACGTTAACGCCGACGAGGCCGCCGCTCAGCCCGCTCTCGGGAGCTTCATGCGGCTGCTCGCCCATGAGCTCGGCAATCCGGTCGCCACGATCCGGATGTCGGCCGAGATGCTCCAGTCGAATGTCCCTCCGGAGATGCACGAGCAGCTCTCCTCGATGATTCTCGAGGAGGCCATCCACCTCGAGGAGCTCATCGAGCGCGCCCTCTTCTATGCCTCCATCGGCACACCGTCTCCGGTCGACGTCGACGTTCCGCGCCTTCTCGAATCGGTCGCGCAGCAGTTTCCGTCGGCGCCGGTTTCGATCAGGGCCGCGGTGACAACGTTGACGCTGCATGCCGACCCGGGGCAGCTCGGGCGCATGGTCGGCGAGGCGATCGCCAACGCCGTCGATTCCGGCGCGACGACGATCGAGCTGTCGGCCGAGCAGCAGAACGGCAACATCGTCATCCGCGTCATCGATGACGGCGAAGGGGTCGGCGCCTCGGCGGCGTCGCGCGTCTTCGACCCGTTCTACACGACCCGCGAAGGGAAGCTCGGTCTCGGGCTGACGATCGCGCGGAGAATCGCGGCGCTGCATGGCGGCAGCGCCGAGGCCCGGCCGGGCACCGCGTCCGGCGCCGAGGTGTCGTACAGCATTCCGATTAACCGTTGAGTCAAATGGCCCGCATACTCGTTGTGGACGATCAGGCAAATGTCCGCAAGACCTATTCGATGTTGCTGAGTGCGAACGGTCACGAGGTCATCCAGGCCAAGAACGGCCAGGAAGGTCTCGAGCTGCTCTCCGACGAGCAGGTCGACCTCGTCATCAGCGACATCAAGATGGAGCCCGTCGACGGCATGTCGCTTCTTCGCGATGGCAAGAAGCAGTACCCGGACACGGAGTTCCTGATGGTCACCGGTTTCAGCTCCGTCCGAGATGGCGTCGAGGCGATGAAGGCGGGGGCCTACGACTACGTCACGAAGCAGACGAACACCGAGGAGCTGCTGCTGCTCGTCGACAAGGCGATCGAGAAGCGCAAGCTCACGCACGCGCTGCGCCAGCTTCAGATCCAGGTCAAGGGAACCGACGCGACGACGCGCATCATCGGCAACGCGCCGGAGCTGCGCGCGGTGCTCGAGATCGCCGAGAAGGTCGCGCCGACCGACACGACCGTGCTGCTGCTGGGCGAGTCGGGTACCGGCAAGGAGCTCATCGCCGAAGCCGTCCACGAGCTCAGCGGCCGGCGCAACAAGAACTTCGTCGCCGTCAACTGCGGCGCGATCCCGCCGAACCTCGAGGAGTCGACGCTCTTCGGCCACGTCAAGGGGTCGTTCACCGGCGCGATCGCCAACAAGGACGGACTGTTCAAGGAAGCCGACGGCGGCACGATCTTCCTCGATGAGATCGGCGAGATGCAGCTCGACACGCAGGCGAAGCTCCTGCGCGTGCTGCAGAACAAGCAGGTCACGCGCGTTGGCGACAACAAGCCGACGCTCGTCGACGTCCGCGTCGTCGCCGCGACCAACCGCGACCTCAAGCAGATGGTCGACGAGGGACAGTTCCGCAAGGATCTCTATTACCGTCTCAACGTCATCTCGCTGCAGCTCCCGCCGCTGCGTCAGCGCGGCGAGGACGTGCTCGAGCTCGCGAACTACTTCGCGACGATGCTCTCGGAGCGGATGAACAAGCCGTTCACCGGGTGCACGCCGAAGCTCCTCGAGTACCTGCACGACTACAGCTGGCCCGGCAACATCCGCGAGCTGCAGAACATCATCGAGCGCCTCGTGATCCTCAGCGACAGCTCGACGCTCGACGAGAAGCACCTGCCGAAGGAGATCATCCACGGCGCGTCGCCCTCGAACGGCACTGCCGGCGTCGAAGAGCTCACGCTTGCAGAGATGGAGCGGCGCTACATCCTCGACATCCTCGAGCGCTATGACGGGCAGAAGTCGGTCGTCGCCGACAAGCTCGGCATCAGCACGACGACGCTCTGGCGCAAGCTCAAGGAATACGGCGTCAACTGACGCCGACCGCACGAATCGCTGCGCCTCGCTCCGTCGACAACGGAGCGGGGCGCGACCGTATCAACGCAAATCCTGAAACCGCAACGAAGGAGTCGATCATGTTCGAACCGATCAAGACGCAGCTCGAGGAGATAAAGGGTCGGGTTGCCGACCTACGGAGGTTCCTTTGACGTCGAAGGCAAGGAGCGCGAGATAGCCGAGCTCGAAGTCCAGACGCAGCGCCCGGGTTTCTGGGACGACAACGTCGCCGCGCAGAAGACGATGCGCGAGATCAACGTCCGCAAGGACTGGGTCGATTCGTGGAAGAAAGCGTCCGCGAAGGCCGATGACGTTTCGGCGCTCATCGAGCTGGCGGAGGAGGCGGGCGACGAGTCGATGGAATCGGAGGTGGCGGCAGAGGTCGAGACGCTCGTCGAGGCCGTCGAGTCGCTCGAGACGCGGAACATGCTCTCGGATCCCGACGACGTCCGCGACGCGATCCTCAAGGTGCAGGCCGGCGCCGGCGGCACCGAGGCGCAGGACTGGGCGCAGATGCTCCTGCGGATGTACACCCGCTGGGCCGAGCGCAAGGGATACTCCGTCACGCTGCTCGACATCCAGGAGGGCGAGCAGGCGGGCATCAAGTCGGCATCGATCGAGATCGCCGGCGCCTATGCGTTCGGTAATCTGAAGTCCGAGAACGGCGTGCATCGGCTAGTGCGGATCTCTCCGTACGACGCGGCCGCGCGCCGGCATACGTCGTTCTCGTCGGTCTTCGTCTATCCCGTCGTCGACGAGGATGTGCCGGTGGAGATCAATCCCGCCCACGTCACGCTCGAGACCTTCCGCTCCGGCGGCAAGGGAGGGCAGAACGTCAACAAGGTCGAGACCGCGGTACGCCTGCGCTACGACTACGTCAGCCCGCGCGGCGAGAAGCACAACATCATCGTCGCCTGCCAGGAGGAGCGCTCGCAGCTGATGAACCGCGAGCGCGCGATGAAGATGCTCAAGTCGGAGGTCTACGAGATCATCCGGCGTGAAGAAGAGGAGCGCAAGGCAGCGATCGAGGGAGCAAAGAAGAAGATCGAGTGGGGAAGCCAGGTGCGCAACTACGTCTTCCAGCCGTACACGCTCGTCAAAGACACCCGCACCGGCACCGAAACCGGCGACGTCCAGGCAGTGATGGACGGCGAGATCGATCAGTTCATCAAGGCGTTCCTCATGGAGTACGCATAAGGCAGAGGGACACGCGGAGCGAAGGGACAGCTTCGCAGGGGACAGCTTCGCAGGGGACACGCGGAGCGAGGGGACAGCTTCGCAGGGGACACGCGAAGCGATGGGACACAGAAAGAGGAGGGCAGTGCTGACGACGTCGGCACTGCCCTCTCGCATTTGCGTCGCCTGGCCGTAGGCCTGTCCCCTGCGAAGCTGTCCCTTGCGCAGCTGTCCCCTGCGAAGCTGTCCCCAGGCCGCAGGCCTATCCGCGGGCGAAGAGGTTGCGGAAGAGGCGACGGAGCATCGCGAGCAGCATCGCGGCGATCGAGCCGCCTTCGCCGGCGCTCATGTGCAGCATCAGGTGCAGGTCACGCATGTCCGCGCGCGAGATGCCGCGCAGCGACGAGGCGACGCCGCCTTCGCGTGCGAGCACGTCCTTGAGCAGTTCCTCCAGGCGCGCCGAGAGCGCCTGGAGATCGTGCTGCTGTTCGCTGCCGGGTGTCGCGAGCTCGAGCAGGAGCTGGATGTGCTCGTGTAGCACGGCGGCCTCGCGCAGGCCGTCGGCGTCGAGGCCGTCCTCGATGTCGAGCTCGACGTCGCGGACGAGCTCGCGGACCTCCTCGATCTCACTCTGGCGGAGCACGAAGATCTCGTCGGTCGCGAGGTCATCGATGTTGATGAAGACCGACGACAGCGTCTCGATCTCCCGTCCGTAGGTCGAGCGCAGGCGCTCGACGACCGTCGCGCGATGCTGCTCGAGACGCTGCGTGACGGCCGCGAGCTGCGAGCGCAGGCGCGAGCGATCGGCGTCGGTGACCGCGCCGCGCAGGTCGAACTCGGCGCGGCGCTGTGCTTCCTCGAGCCGGGCGAGCTCCTGGTTCTGCGGAGCGCTGCCGCGCGCGGCGAGCTCGCGCAGTTGCCGGTCCTCGGCGTAGATCTGCGCGTTGCCGATCTTGACCGTGTTCAGGCGGATGGTCTCGCCGAGCGCCGTGCGAACGCGATCGACATCGAGATGCACCGCGCCGTCGGTGATCACGAGGATCTCCGCTCCGGACAGGGCCGCCTTCGCCCTGATGTCTTCGGCCGCCTGGACGATCGCCCGCTCGAGCGCGGTGCCGTTGCCGAGGCGGCCGACGCGCATCGCGATCTGGATGAGCTCGCGCAGCGAGCGCGCGTCGGTCGCGACGTGCATCGGTCCGATGTCGACATCGAACGTGCGAAAGTACACGTGCCCGAGCTCGCGCAGATTGCGCTTGAGAAAGACGTACGCCACCGCCTTGGCCATCTGGATCCGATGGTGCGACGACATCGACGTCGACGTGTCGAGCAGCAGGTAGACCTTCTGCTTGAAGTTGTTCGGCGCGTACTCGGTCGCCGACGAGCCGAAGCCGCGCGTCTGCGGCGTCCGCGGGACGTTGATCCACAGCGAGCGCTGCGCGAGGCGGCGCATGAAGACGTCGTCGGGGAGCAGGAACTGGTGGGGGAGAATGCGGCGGATGTCGCTGACCGATCCGATGAGCGCCGTCTCGTACTCGTCGCCGACGGTGACGCTGCGGTTCGGGCGCCACTCGCGCGAGGGAAGCTCCTGCGGCGGTCGCGCGCTCGCGACGGTCATCACGCGACTCAACGACTGGAACAGCGAGCTCGACGTGTCCTCGAGCACGCGCGCGATCTCGAAGACGGCGGTGAAATCCTCGGGCAGGTAATCCTCCAGCCCACGGAGATAGCCGAACTCCTCCATGTGGGTGAAGAACGCGCTATGGCGCAGCACATCGTGCTTCATGGTGACTCGCTAGCTCGCATCACCGGCGCGCACACGGAAGATCATCCTCACGTCGGCCTGCAGCCGCTCGCGCAGATCGCGGACCTCGTCGGTCGTCGGCTGGAAACGCACGAGGAATTCCTCGATGAGCCGTCGGTTCTGCTCGACGCCGACGTCGACCATTCCGAGCGTCTCGCGGGCCCACTCGCGGAGCGTGCGCTTGACCGGCAGGTTGTCGAGCGACGAGAGCGGCCGCTGCAGCGTCTGCGGATCGCGCTTGATCTGATCGAGAAGCACCTTGAAGTCCAGGAGCGTCCGCACCTGTTCGAGCGCGCCGGTGGCGGCGAACTGGTGGCCGAGCGTCGCGCTGGCCTTCTTCCAGATCGTTCGCTCCTCCTCGAGTCCCACCGTCGTGAACAGCAGATAGAGCTTGTCGACGTCGTCGGTCGTGACGGTCGTGCGTCCGTGCAGCAGCGTGATCGCGCGCAGCAGGTCGAAGGCCTTCATCTGCTTGCGCGGCGAGATGTAGTAGTCGCGGCCCGGCATCAGCTCCGGATGCTGCGACAACTGGCGATTGCGCAGCTCTTCGTAGTAGCGGATCACGAGGTTCGCGTAGTAGACGATCTCCGGCGAGATCTCGATGCGCATCTCCGTCGACTCGCCGCGGCAGATCGACGTGACCCAGCGCAGAACAGAGAACGGGATCTGCTTCGGCGGCGGGGCGGGCCGTCCGCCGTGCTGCAGGTACTGCTGCGCGATGAGATACTGATCGTGGGGGTCCTTGTCGGGGAAGGCGACCGACTGGTAGGCGAAGCGGTCGAGGACCGCCTCGGTGACCTCGCTGACGCGCAGGTAGTTGGTCGCCGCGATCACCGTGTGGATCTCGGCGTTGCGGCGCTGCGCGCCGAGCACGAGCTCGCGCTCGTTGAGCAGCGACAGAAGCGCGCGCAGCGTGAAGTCGTTGGCGTCGAAGATCTCGTCGATGAATCCGAACTCGCTCTCGACGAGCGTGCCGGCGGTGTTGTGCACGATGCGCCCCTGCCGGAGCGCCTCGAACTCGAGTCCGCCGAAATACGTGTCCGGCTGCTGCTCCTTCGAGGCCTGGACCTTGAAGTAGCGCGCGTCGCCGAACATCATGAAGATCTGCTCGGTCAACAGCGACTTGCCGACACCGGTGCGGCTCTGGATCAGCGCGTGCTCGGCCGTCAGCAACGCACAGAAGATCTGCTCGACGATGTCTCCGCGATTGATCACGCGGCCGTTGACGAAATCCATCGCGTCCTGCAGATCGATGATGATCTGCTGGACGTTGTACTCGCGGAGCGCTGTTTCCATAATCCGGATTCGAGATTGGCCGGGAAGTTACGCGGGCGGATCGAACCACGCATCGATGACGCCGCCACCGACCACGTCGTCACCATCGTAGAGCACGACCGACTGGCCGCGCGTGATCGCGCGCCGCGGCTCGTCGAAGATCACCTCGAGCGTGCCGTCGTCGAGCGTGCGACAGAGCGCGGGCGCGCCCTCGTCCTTGTAGCGGATCTTGGCAAGGAGTCGACGCGGCTGCTCGAGCGTCGCCCACTTGATGAGGTTGACCTTCGAGGCGCGCAGGCCCCGATGCATCAGCGCGTCGACGGTGCCGACCTCGACGCGATTGGTCTGCGGGTGGATGTCGATCACGTACAGGGGCTCCGGCGCCGCGATCCCCAGTCCCTTGCGCTGCCCGACGGTATAGAACGGATAGCCGTCGTGACGACCGATGACCTCGCCGTCGCGGACGACCTCGCCGCCGGCGACGCGCTCCTCGAGTCCTTCGACGCGATCGCGGAGGAAGCGGGTGTAGTCGTTGTCGGGGATGAAGCAGATCTCGTAGGACTCGCGCTTGCCGGCGACCGGCAGATCCATGCGCTCGGCGATCGCCCTGGTCTCGGTCTTCGTCAGATCGGCGAGCGGAAACAGCGTGCGCGCGAGCGACTCCTGCGAGACGGCCCACAACGCGTACGACTGATCCTTGCCGCTGTCGAGACCGCGGCTGAGAACGATCCGCCCGTCATCGCCGGTACGCAGCCGCGCGTAGTGTCCGGTCGCGACGAAGTCGGCGCCGATCGCATCCGCCCGCCGGAGCATCTCGGTCCACTTGATGTGCCGGTTGCACATCACGCAGGGGTTCGGCGTGTCGCCGGCGAGGTAGGCGTCGGTGAAGTAGTCGATGATCTCGCGGCCGAACGGTTCGGTGAAATCATAGACATAGTGCGGGATCCCCAGACGGGTCGCAACACGGCGCGCGTCGTTGATGCCGTCGAGCGAGCAGCAGCTCGTCTCCGAGCCCACCGCACCGCCGACGTCTTCGTAGCGGTAGGTCTTGATCGTGATGCCCACGACGTCGTAGCCCGCCTCGACGAGCAACGCCGCCGCGACCGACGAATCGAGACCACCCGACATTCCCACGATGACACGCTTGGACTGCATCGGTACCTGTTCGCTTCTTCTGGAGGACGAACGAGCGCCGCGGATCGTTCCGCGCCCGTTACTCGCTTCGCGGCTCGAGCTCGGTCAGCGATGAGACTGCCGGACCGACCGGAACCGTGCGCAGCATGCTGATGTGCCCGTTGGCGCTCCACAGCAGCGTCTGGTTCGAGTAGAACCGGCTCAGCGGCTGACCGCTCGAGCCCGTCGTCACGATGCTTCGGAGGAACACCGCAGTGTCGGCGAAGTCGACGATCTGACGCATCGACGGGCCGACGCGGACGTTGTAGGGACGATTGAAATCCCACTCGGCATTGTTGAGCGTCGTGTTCGATCCGCCGAGCTCGATCGGTCCGACGTTGACGATGGAGCCCAGGCGCTCCTGTCGTCCGAACGGGTGCGGCATCGACAGCGTATGGAATGCACCGTAGCGCCATGCCGTGGCCGTCGACGAGCTGAACCGCCCGGAGAGCCAGCGCAGCGCGTCGCCGAGCGCGGCGCGCATGACCATGTCGCGTGTCTCGCGCACGGCCGGCGTCGAGACGTCGTCGAACCATCGGCTGTCGGTTCGCGCGTGGCGACGCAGCGCCTTGATGGGCGACTGCGCGATGAAGACGTAGTGCGCGAAAACGACCGGTCCGAGCTCGTCGCGATAGGTGCGTTCGACGAGCCGCTGAAACCACGCCGCGGCGATCGCCGACTCGACCCCGTCGGCCGCCATCGTTCCATCCCACGCCCGCAGTCGCGCGATCGCGTCGCGTACGGCCGAGGGCTGACGCGCGCTGTCCGGAAAGGCGCGCAGCAGATGCTCGACCATCATGCGCATCTGCGGCGAGAGCACGTCGCCCTGCATCTGGACGAAATCGACGACCTCGAAGCGGGCGCCCTCCTGAAGCAGCTGCTCGAGCCGGAACGCGCGCGAGGGATCCTCCCACTGGTCTCCAAACGTGAACGCGAGCCCGTTGGCCACCTTGTTGTTGGCGCTGGCGACCCAGGCGCGCTCGGGATCGACGAGGCGAGGGAGCTTCTCCGACGGCACTGCGCCCTTCCAGTTGTAGCGGCTCTCCCAGCCGGGCATCGGCAGGTTCGGATCGCCCGCGCCACGCACTGGCACGCGCGCCGACGGCACCGCCGCGATGCGTCCGCGCGAGTCGGCATAGACGAAGTTGAGCGACGGGACGCCGCCGAGGCGGACCGCGCTCGTGAACTCGTCGAGCGTGCGCGCGCGATTGATTCGGTGAAACGCGACGAGCTCCTGCGAGACATCGGAACCACGCCAGCGCAGCGCCAGCGTCGCGCGCGCCAGCGGCGACGCGGTGTCCAGAGGAATGCCGGACGTGTCGCGCTGCGGGTAGGTCGAGCTGAACGGGTGGACGTCGGAGATGAGCGGACCGTGGCGCGAGATCCTGATGATGAACGGTACCGACGCCGAGTCCTTGACCACGATCGTGTCGCGGATCTCGCGGAGCTTCTCCCACGCGCCGTCGTGCAGCGCCCTGGTGCCGGTCGCGCTGTCGAGGCGCTCGACATAGAAGTCGGCTTCGTCGGCCATCAGCGCAGTGATGCCCCAGGAGATCCGGTCGTTGCGACCGCTGACGATGAAGGGGACGCCGGGGATCGTGACGCCGGCCCGATGGTCGTCGCCGACGATCATCACCACCTGATACCATCGCGAGGGCGCGGTGTGCATGAGGTGCGGATCGTTCGCGAGCATCGCACGACCGCCGGCCGCGCGAGACGGCGCGACGGCCCATGCGTTCGAGCCCAGGTGCGCTCCGCTCATGCCCAGGAACTCGCGCATCGAGCGTTCGAGTCGTAGGACGTCGAGCGGCAGCGCCGCGGACTCGCGCGCGGAGTCGGCAGCGACAGGCGTCGCGACCGAATCGCGAACCCGCGGAGCGGGCGCCTCGAAAGCCGGCTCGGGCCGCTGTCCACCGGGAATGATCGTCGGCGCGTCGGTCGGATAGGAGGGAAGGATCTCCTGGAACCGGAGCGAATCCACGCGCTCGCGGATGGCGCCGTAGACGACATCGGTCCAGAAGCTCGTGTTGAGCTCCCACGCCAGCAGGCGCGAGACCATGACCGAGTGGATCGGGCTCCACGGCTCCGGCTCGTAATCGAGTGCATCGAACTCCATCGGAAGGCGGCCGCGATGCGACTCGATGAACGCATTGACGCCGCGGGCGTACGCCTCGAGCGCGCTGCGCGTCGGCTTCGCCATCGACCGGAGAATCTCCGCCGAGATGCGCTCGAAGCCGACCGTGCGAAGCAGTGCGTCGTAGCCGATGGTCCTGCGTCCAAAGACTTCGGAGAGTCGGCCTTCGCCGGCGCGCCGCATCATGTCCATCTGCCAGAGCCGGTCCTGCGCGTGGGCGTAACCGATCGCGGCGTACGCGTCGGCCTCGGACGCGGCGACGACGTAGGGAATGCCCTGCTGGTCGCGGGTGATCGAGGCGGCGGCGCCGAGCCCCGCTATCGCGTCACGCTCGGTCCCCTCGGGCACGAACGAGCGACCGACGAGCGAGACGCCGACCCAGATCAGGCCGGCGACGAGCGCGAAGACGACGACGAAGGTGCCGACGACCGAGAAGCGCCGCGACGACGGCGCTCGAGCAGAAAACGAGGTCACGGGCTGAATGCGGTAGGTATTCTGGTCAATCGGCAAAGATAGCGCGCGCGGCGCTCATCGAGGGCGCTTACCGACGGTTTCGTCGGGGACTTCAACCGAATGCAAACGATAGGGTCGTACCCAACGTTGACAAGTTCCGGCCCGTAGCTGTCGGCGGCCACTCCTTTCCCACGGTACGATTCCGTCGTGCGCAGCCAGAGCCGCACACCCGGAGTTTGTGGTGTACCCCCCAGAAGGAACGTTCGCCGCCGATGCTGCGGGCCGGTTTTGTTTCGCCATCGCTCCCGGTCGTGCGCGGGACCCTGTGAGAACTGAGACAATTGGGCCATTGCCCCGGCGTCTTCGAGGCCGTAGATTCCGCACGTCCAGTCCATCGTTCCCGGAGGTCTCATGCGCCGCCTGCTCGCCTCTCTGGTGGTCTTTCTGCCGCTCTGCCTTTCCGCCTGCGCTTCGTACGCTGTCCATCTGTACTCCGATCCTCGACTTCTCCAGGTGATCGATGAGCGCATCGTGCTCACCGACGGCGAGAGCGACTCGAGCGATCCGCTCGCGGTGCTCATGCGCGGCGATTCGGTCGTCGTCATCGGCGAGCGCCGAAATAACTGGGAGTACGAGCAGGACATGCACGACCGCACGTACGTCGTGTACTACAACAGCCGGCGCGCCTATGTGCCGTATCGCTCGCTGATCACGCGCGAGCAGTATGCGTCGATGTACGGCGTGACCGCCCCGGCCACGGCGGCAACGGCAGCCCCGGCGGCGCCGAGCTCGACGGTCGGCACCGGGGGAGGGACGCCCGACTCGGTCTCGACCGGAAGCACGCCCACGAACAACCCGACCGGCGGACCCAGCACGAGACGGCGCCGGCGGTGATTCCTCACCGGCGCTGACAATCCCCTTCCTGCGCCAAGCGTCGCTACACTCCGTCGTCCGGCGATCGCCCCTGCCGGGTTATCTTCGCGGCGCAATGCCGCTTTCAGGAGTTCTCCAGCCTCTTCTGCTGCCCCTTTCCTGGCTCTATGCCGCCGCCGCGGGCTTCGATGCCGCACGGCGGCTTCGTCGTGCCTACCACTCGCGGCTTCCAGTGATCTCCGTCGGGAGCATCAGCGTCGGAGGCTCCGGCAAGACGCCACTCGTCCAGCTCCTGATCGAGCGTCTCCAACACGACCGACCCGTCGCCGTTCTGTCGCGCGGCTATGGTCGGAGAGGCTCCGAGGAGCGGCTGTGGCGCGTCGGAGAGGCCAGGCCCGACCCGGAGATCCTCGGCGACGAGCCGGCTCTCCTGGCGCGCTCGCTCGAGCGCGGCGCGATCGCGGTCGGTCCCGATCGGGCGCGCCTTCTCGAGCGATTGGAGAGCTCGCTCCCCGGCGCGGTCGTTCTGCTCGACGACGGGTTTCAGCACCGGCAGCTTGCCCGCGACGTCGACATCGTCGTCATCGACGGCATCACCGCGAGGGGACCCCATCGCCGTCTGCCGGCCGGCCGGCTCCGGGAAGCTCCGTCGGCAATCAGCCGCGCCGACATGGTCGTCGCCACATCGCTCACCGCCCGAGCGTTCGCCTTGCGATATGTGCCCGCGGAGAAGATCCACGATGCGGGGATTGCGGCGCGCGGCGTCCGATCGCTCAACGGCGGCGGCCTTCTGCCGTTCGGAACCGACGTCGTCCTCGTCACCGGCATCGCCCGGCCGGAGCGGGCAAGGGAGACGCTGCTCGAGCTGGGCATGAAGGTCGTGCGACACGTGAAGTTCCCGGACCATCACCGCTATCGGATGTCCTCGATCGCGCGCATTGAGCGGGAGCTCGCGCGACACCAGGGAGCGGTCCTCGTGACGACCCTCAAGGACTCCGTGAAGCTCGAGCGCGTCGAGGCGCTCGCGCCGCTGCTGCACGTCGTCGACGTCGCGATGCGCATGAGCGATGAGGAGCGATTTTTGCGCGCCATTCGCGAGCGACTCGCACAATCGGGAAAGCGATGAGCCCCCGGCACGCCGCCGGCCCGGCCCATCGAGGTTGAACCAGAACATGAGATCATGGGACTGACAATCGGGTTATCGAAGGGAAGCGGGAGCCCGAAATTCCGCAACTATTGGAACTGGCTCGAGGCCGCCGGCGACGACATCGAGATCGTCGACCTCTCCGTGTCGGCGGACCTCGACGCTGACATGGCCCGCATCGACGGTCTGGTCCTGACCGGAGGCTCCGACGTGGCGCCCGAGCACTACGGTCATCCCGAGCTCGAGCCGATATGCGAGTCAATCGATCGGGCACGCGATGCGATGGAGCTCCGCATGCTCGATCTCGCCGAGGAGCGAGAGCTGCCGGTGCTCGGCATCTGTCGAGGGCTGCAGGTGCTCAACGTCCACAAGGGCGGAACGCTGATCGCGCACCTGCCGGATCGTGTCGAGGGGGGAGAGGCGCATCAGAAGGAAGGGGAGAGCGATCGCCGCCATTCGATCGAGGTGGTTTCCGGAACGCTGCTCTTGAAGGCGGCTGGCGACACTGTCGGGGAGGTCAACTCGGCCCACCATCAGGCAATCGACCAGCTCGGCCCCGGCCTCATGGTCGCCGCCCGCTCCGCGGATGGAGTCATCGAGGCGATAGAGCTCGCCGGCAAGATGGCGGCGCCCTACCTGCTCGGCGTTCAATGGCACCCGGAGCGAATGACCGATCAGGACAGCGGCCTTTCATCCGGGGTGCGCGAACAGTTTCTCTTCGAGGCGCGCAGCGCCCGCATCCTCTCGGGGGT
>DATLHO010000208.1:0-3057 GCA_035539855.1 Kapaibacterium sp. (SeqCode)
TTCTCCCACGCGAAGGTCTCCCCATGACGCTCGCGCTCTACATGTATCCGGCCTCGATCAGCGAGGCGGTGTGCCGCTACGCGGAGCAGCTGCACGGCACGAAGTCGAGCTTCGTCACGCTGTGACCGCTACCGCCGCGGGCGCACGATGACGTCGGTGTGGACCTCGACGTCGAACGGGGGCTCGTCTTCGCCGGCGGGCACGCTCGGCGTTCGCCACTCGGACGGCGGCTGCCCGGCGTCAACTACGTTCTTGCGCTGACGACAACTACATCTCGCCATCGGCCTCCGATTGTCGTTGTTGAACGCGTTGCTTGATCTGCTGCCTACGGTCGTTCGTGGTTTCCCCCTTGGTGCTTTGGTGATCGGTGGTGGCCGGGTCAGGTGCCATCGGTGCTGTGCCCGGGATCGGGTGGCAGGTTGGCGTGGTCGTCGAGGTTTTCGAGTTGGTCGTGGTCGTCGGAGATGTCTCCTCGGTAGTTGTCGTTGGGGTAGTTGTCGTCGGGGCCTGGTTCGGGTCGAAGCCTCCTTCGCTGCGGCCGGCCTGCGCCTCCTCGATGCGGATGCTCGAGCCGGTCATCTCGAGGATCACGGAGTGATGGACGAGGCGATCGATCGCCGCCGCGGTCGTCATCGGGTCCTTGAAGATCCGGTCCCACTCGCTGAACACGAGGTTGCTCGTGATCATCACGGTGCGGCGTTCGTAGCGCTCGGCGAGGAACGTGAACAGCACCTCCATCTCGTCGCGGTTCTGTTGGACGTAGCCGATGTCGTCGAGGATCACGGCGTCGAAGCTGTCGAGGATCCCGAGTTCCTCCTCGAGCCGGAGATCGCGCTTGGCGGCGAGTAGGCGCTGCACGAGAGCGTAGGTCGCGATGAACAGCACGCGGTAGCCGCGATGGATTAGCTCGTGGCCGATCGCGCAGACCAGGTGGGTCTTGCCGCGGCCCGGTCGTCCGAACGCGAGGAGATTGTCGCCGCGGCCGACGAAGCCGCCCTCGCACAGCGTCGGCAGCATCTTGGCGACCTTCGTCGGCAACCGGGATCGCTTGAGCGTCGCGAGCGTCTTGTCGGACGGCAGCTCCGACTGACGGAGATTGCGCTCGATTCGTCTCCGCCGGCGCTCTTGCACCTCGAGCTCGACGAGGTGGTGCAGGTAGCGCACGAACGTCCATCCCTCTCGCTCCGCGAGCTGCGCGACCTCCTCGGCGTGCCGCGCGATCGTCGGCATCTTGAGCGAGCGCAAAAGGATCACGAGCGCCGCGAGCGGCGATGTGTCGGCGATCGTGGTCATGCCGCCACCTCCTGCTCGACGAGCAACGCGTCGTACTCGCCCAGGTCGATCGTCGGCGCCGCGAGCGCAGGCACCTCGATCGGAGCGGGCGCCGCAACGAGTTCGCGGACCGCGTCGGCGGCGACGGGCTTGCCGCTCATCTTCAGCAGCGCGAGCGCGGCGACGACGTCGCTCTCCATCGTGCTCGCCGCCAGGTGAAGGATGCGCAGGTACTCGAGGTCGCCCTTGGTGCCCGGCCGCGCCGCCTGGAGTGCGTCGTACGCTTCGCGGAACGCGAGCGATGGAAACATCTCCTCGCGGTACACGTAGCGCGCGAACGCGCCAGGCTTTTGCACGAGCGACCAGATCACGTGGCGGTAGTCGATGCGACGCTGATTGCGACCGAGCAGCCGCTCGCACGCGAGCTGAAGCTCGTCGGCGAAGCGAACCTCGAGACGGTCCTCGAAGATCCGAACACGCACCCATTCGCCGATCAGTCGTGACGGTACGGAGTATGCGCAGTGCTTGACCCGCACCGTGCTCCAGTCGCTGACTCGTACGTCCTCCTCGACGTACTCGGGTAGCTTCGCGACATCGAGCTCGCGCATCGCGGAGAGGTCCTCTCCGACGCGCTTGCCGCGATTCGCATTGGCCTTGCGCAGCACGTGGTCGACGAACGCTTGCCACGCATCGACGCTCTCGAAGTCGCGGCTGCCTCGCACGAGCAGCGCCTGCTCGAGCCGTCGCTTGAGCGCGCCGTTGCTGGCCTCGACGTCGCCATTCTGCTCCTTGGCGCCGACCTCCGTCGTCCGCGGCTTCATGCCGAAGTGCTTCATCAGCGCGACGTACTCCGCATTGAACGAGCGCTTCCCGGCCTCGTCGAGTGCTGCGCTGCCCTCGGGGATCTTGTGCGTCGCCGCCGTCGAGTTATCGGTCTGGTGCCATTCGGGCCGGCGCCCGAGCTGGAACAACGCCCGCTGCACGCCCTTGCGCAATGCGGCCACCGACTCGGACATGCAGACCGTCGCCCACTGCCAATTCGAGTACGGCAGCACCAAGACGCAGAGCATGTGCACGAACAGCTGACCGGCGATCGTCACCGCGAGCTCGGTCGCGTGTGTGAAGTCCGTCTGCGCCGCCTCGCCGGGACGATGCTGCTGCGCGAACACCACGTCCCGCTCGGGACCGTGCGCCGCGCGCCACTGCTTCACCCGGCGCTGAAGCGTCCGTAGCTGACCATCTTCGTAGCGACCGGGATGCTGCTCCTGCAACAGCTCGAACACGGTCTTGGCCTCGAGCTCCGGCGTCGCGCGAAGGCGTGCCTCGATCTCGGGCCAATGCTCCTCGAACGGATCCGGCCGCGTGCGCCAGTCGCGCGGCGCCGCCATCGTCGACGGCAGCGTGCCGGCCTCGACGTACTTGCGGGCGGTCTGACGATGCATGCCAGCCTTCATGGCGGCATCGCCGATCCGTCCGTGTTTGCTCATCTCTTCCATCAGCTTCCTCACTTGGGCGTCGGTCACTGCACGCACGGGGGCTGGCCTCCAACACGTGGAAACCACAGCCCTCTGATCGCGCTGACGCGCCCTCAGACGTGGCGAGATCTAATTGTCGTCGATGGCGAGATGTAATTGTCGCTGAGCAAGCCTCGGGGCCAGCAACACAACGCACCGAACCTCGCCGCCCGCGCCGTCGAGCTGACCGACGTCATGCGCACCGCACCGATCGCGTTCCGGCCCGCTTCGGACGGGCTCGTTGCGCACGCGCAGCACCACGCGATCACCG
>DATLHO010000209.1:0-4315 GCA_035539855.1 Kapaibacterium sp. (SeqCode)
GACTTCTCCTACGACGAGCTCCGTCGCACGATCGTCGTGCCCGCGATGAAGAGCCGGACAAACCGACGCGACAAGGCCGTGCTCGTCGCCGACGTCCTCGTCGACGAGGACGGAAGCGTCGGCGAGGTGCTCGTGCGCCACTGCGACCGGCGGGAGCACATGGAGCGCATCGTCGAGGCGCTGCGGAAGATCAAGTACCGTCCGGCGACCAGGGACGGCCGTGCCGTCAGCGCCTGGGCCCGCATTCCGGTCGATCTGTCGGTGCGGAATTTCGGCGGCCGGCCGAAGACCGTGCCGGCCATCGCGGAGGACGCGCCGGCCATCGAGGCGACGATCGAGATGTCGGAGACGACCTTTCCGCCGCCGGTGATGTCGCCCGAGGTTAGAGTCCAGACCAGGTCCGAGAGAGAGCATCGCCGTGGTGGACGAGAGGCTGAACCTGTGGTCGTGAGGCTCACCGACCGCAATCCGACCACCGACGCCGCCGCGATCGCGCGCGTCGTGGTCATTCCGAAGGAGCCGATCGAGGTGACGCTCGCGCGCGGCGAGGTCCTGCAGTTGATTCCCCATTTCGACCCGAGCGCGACGTCGGACCTCAGCGGCACACTCGTGCAGAGCACGAAGCCCGTCGCGGTCTTCAGCGGGCACAACTGCTCGTACGTGCCCGATCTCACGGTCAAGGCCTGCAACCTGCTGGCCGAGCAGATGCCGCCGGTCTCGAGCTGGGGAACGACGTTCGGCGTGGGGCGCATCGAGGCGCGCTCGTACTCGATGATCCGGGTCATGGCCCGGCAGGACAGCACGCTCGTGGCGCTCGACGGCAAGGAGGTTGCGACGCTGAAGGCGGGAGAGTTCTTCGAGCACCGCCTGGTGGGCAACGGCCTGGTCGTCGCCTCGCGTCCTGTGCTCGTCGCGCAGTTCGCGCCGGGCTTCGACAACGGCGACAACGTCGGCGATCCGATGATGATCGTGGTGCCGCCGGTCGAGCAGTTCGACAACGTGTACTCGATCGCGACGCCGGTGCGCGGACCGTTCCGTCACTTCGTCAACATCATCGCGCGCACGTCGACGATCGAGGAGCTCGCCGTCGACGGCCATCCGGTCGACCAGCGACGGTTCAAGCAGCTCGGCACGACCGACTATTCGGTGGGGCAGATCGAGATCCCGTATGGCTCGCACGTCGTCTCCGGCCGCGAGCGCTTCGGACTGTACCAGTACGGCCTCGGCTTCGACGAGGCGGCCTACGACGCCTACGGCAACGCCGGCGGGCAGCTCTTCATCGACCTCGACGCGGCGCAGGCGCCGGGCACCGTCGATCGCGAGCTGCCGGACATCGGACTGCTGGGCCGCTGAGGCCTGAGCGATCGCACGCGACGACGGCATCGACGGCCAATTCACCCGAGACGATCATGACGATTCGAACACTACTGCTTCGCCTCATCCCCGCGCTCACGCTCGTCGCGACGTCGCCCGGCGCGTGGTCGCAGGAGGATGCCGTCGACACCAGCGCCACGACGCTCGTGCCGCGCGGCAACGTGTTCACGACCGAGGGCAGGGAGTTCTGGGTGGTGTTCCAGAAGAACTTCCGCGACTTCGTCGTCAACGAGAAGACGCAGGCGCAGGAGCCGGCAGCGGCGCTCGAGCTCGAGCTGTTCATCACGTCGAGCAAGACGACGAAGGTGACGATCGACATCCCGGGGATCGACTTCCACCAGGAGCGCACGCTGCGGGCCGGGCGGGTCATCAACGTGCAGATCGATTCGGCCGCACAGTTGCGCAGCGCCGAGACCATCGAGCAGCTCGGCGTGCACATCGTCTCCGAAGAGCCGGTCGCGGTCTACGGATTGAACCGTCGCTACCAGACGACCGACACCTACCTGGCGCACCCGGTCAACGTGCTCGGCAAGACCTATCGGGCGATGGGCTATCGGTGGCTGCAGAACGACCTGCTCTCGCAGCTCGCGATCGTCGCGACGCAGCCGAACACGCGCGTGAAGATCACGCCGTCGGTGACGACCAATGGCGGCACGCGTCTCGGCGCGGTGCCCCGGCCGGCGGGCGTTCCGTTCGAGGTGACGCTCAATCGCGGCGACGCCTACCAGGTGATCCCGAAGTACGATCCGAACGGGACGAGCGATCTGACCGGCACCATCGTCGAGGCCGACAAGCCGATCGCGGTCTTCAGCGGCCACAACTGCGCCTACGTTCCCGATCTCACCGTCAAGGCCTGCAACCTGCTGGTCGAGCAGCTCCCGGCCGTGCAGTCGTGGGGCCGACAGTTCTTCGTCGGCACGCTCGCCGCGCGCTCGAGCGCCGTGCTGCGCGTGCTCGCCTCGGTCGACAACACCCAGGTCTTCGAGAACGGACGGCTGGTCTCGACGCTGAAGGCCGGAGACTTCTACGAGAACCGCGACCAGCGCGAGCACACGCTGATCACCGCGAGCGATCCGGTGCTCGTCGCGCAGTTCTCGAAGGGCTTCGACAACGGCGACAACGTCGGCGATCCCATGATGATCGTCGTCGCGCCGACCGAGCAGTTCCTGTCGGCCTATCGCTTCGCCACGCCCGTGCGCGGATCGTGGCGGCACTACGTCAACCTCATCGCGCCGACCGCGACGCTGGCGGAGCTCAAGCTCGACGGGCAGCGCATCGACGCGAAGAAGTTCCGACCGTTCGGTCTGAGCCGCTACTCGATCGGTCAGATCGACGTGCCCTACGGCACGCACACGGTCGAGGGACCGGAGCCGTTCGGACTCTACAGCTACGGCTTCGGCTACGACGACGCCGCGTACGACGCGTACGGCAACGGCGGCGGCCAGTCGGTGGAGATCGTCGTCGAGCTTCCCGACACGATGCCGCCGCTGATGGACGTCCGGCTCGACCGCGCGACCGCGACGATCACCGCGATCGCGCGCGATGATCGTGTCGGCGACAAGGGGTTCGAGGAGATCATTCCGGTGGACTACGAGAATCTCTCGATCGGCAACGTCGAGTTCCAGCGGGGAAGTCCGCTCGTGCCGATCAACCTGATGCCGCAGGATCCGAAGCTCAACGCCTACGCGCTGTTCAGGCTCCGCGACCGTGCCGGCAACGCGAGCTATCAGACGATCTGCGTCAAGTACGACGAGCTGGGGGATTCGATCTCGGTGCGCGTGCTGCCCAACGGCGCGTCATGCGACTTCGCGCCGAGGATCACGTTCTCGGGACTCATCAAGTATTCGGTGCTCGATCATCACGCGACGATTCCGGCAGGCAGCGAGGAGCTCGACAACCCGCTCGAGCTGCGCGCCAGCGGGGGCAAGCCCGCGTGGGGATTCCACGCGGGCGCCGAGCTCGCCTACCGCTCGGACATCGTGCTGGTCGGTCGCGCGGGACTCGACTTCTGGAATGCCGACGCGTTCGGCTACCCCGACTCGATCACGCGACGCGCCGACGACGGACAGGTGATCTCCGAGGAATTCCACCTTGAGCGATCCAGCGCCATGTTCACGCTCGGCGCGGGCGCGAACTACTTCATCGTCGACCGACGCGCGTACCTCTTCGGCATGCTGAATTTCTCGTTGCCGATCTCGAGCAGCGAGCGCCTGACGCGCACGATCCTCACGCCGGCCAATCACGTCTACCCGAACGGCGAAGGGACGATGGTGATGTATGAGGGTGGCGGACCGTCGGGCCTTGCGCTGGCGATCGTGCCGGAGCTCGGCATCGGCGGCGCGATCGATCTGCGCGGCGGACTGCGCATCTTCGGCGAGCTCGGCTACGGCTTCGGCCTGACGACCATCAGCCCCGACCGCGACTGGACCGTCAGCTATCCGTTCGGACGCATGGGCGCGAAGATCCGGTTCTGACGCGGTCCGAGGCGTCAACTGAGACCATGCGGAAATGGCGACGGAGGTCCGTCGCCATTTCCGCATGCGGATGACCGCCGCGGATGCTCTACCGGCGCGCGTCGGGGCCGAGCGTGTCGGGGCTGAGCGCGGCGACGCCGGCGCGGAGACTTTCGGCGAAGCGCCGCGCGGCGTCGGAGCCATTGCCGGCCGCGCTCTGCGGCGTTCCGAACCGCACGAGCACGCGCGTGCTGCGCGCCTGCATGATGCGCCATGCGTGCGAGTGGATCGGCATGTCGTGCCACTCGACGAGGTTGCGGGTCGCGGCATCGTCGGGATCGATCGCCCGTCCGTCGAAGTGCGTGTAGGCGATCGCGAACGGCTGCACCGCCAGGCCCGCGTCCGCCGCGGCGGCCAGCAGGAACGGCTTGAAGGACTTGACGCCGTCGCCCGGAAGGATGCCCCCCTCGGGAAACAGCACGATGCGC
>DATLHO010000210.1:0-7906 GCA_035539855.1 Kapaibacterium sp. (SeqCode)
TCGCGACGATGACGAGGGCGGAGACCGCGGCGATGCGGTAGACGGTGCGCCAGGAGGACTCGGAGACGTTCATGGCGAAGCGAGCAGGTATGACGGCCGCGCAGCGTTCGGCACGGCGCAGTCGCAAGCTCGCGGCGGAGCGTCGGGGGATTTATGCGGTTTATCAGGATTCGCAACTCCATAGTCGAGGGCGATTCACCTGTGCAGCGAGGCACGACACCGCAATTGAAATCCCGAGCAACTCGTGATACCTTCGCGCGCCCCCCCGCTTCCCGATGGAGAGCCCATCATGTCCACCGATTCCTCCCGAACCGAACACGTTGCCGGATACTGCGCCCTGTGCGTCTCGCGCTGCGGTACGATCGCGACCGTCGTCGACGGGCGCTTCGTCGCGTTCGAGCCCGATCCGCTGCATCCGACCGGTCAGGCGATCTGCGCAAAGGGGCGTGCCGCTCCCGAGCTCGTCTACCATGGCGAGCGCCTGACGCATCCGCTGCGGCGCACACGGCCGAAGGGAGATCCCGACCCGGGCTGGGAGCGGATCTCGTGGGACGAGGCGCTCGACGAGACCGCCGCGCAGCTTCGCAGACTCGCGCGCGACCACGGACCGGAGTCGGTCGCCTTCGCCGTCGCCTCGCCTTCGACCTCGGCGCTCTCCGACGCGCTCGGCTGGGTCGAGCGCCTGAAGAACGCGTTCGGCAGCAGGAACTTCATCGGGGCGTTCGAGCTCTGTGGCTGGGGACGCTACGGCGCGACGCTCAGCACGTTCGGCGAGAGCGTCCCCGGCGTCTACATGCCCGATCTCGAGCACGCCGGCTGCATTCTCTACTGGGGATACAATCCCAATCTCGCGCGACTGACGCACGCCGTCGCGACGACCGATGCGCTCAAGCGCGGTGCGCGACTCATCGTCGTCGATCCGCGGCGGACCGGTCCGGCGTCGAAGGCCGACGTGTGGCTGCGCGTGCGGCCAGGAACCGACGGCGCGCTCGCATTGGGCATCGCCGGCGTCATGATCGAGCGCGGGTGGTTCGATGCAGACTTCCTTCGCGACTGGACGAACGCTCCGATGCTCGTCCGCGGCGACACCGGTCGACTGCTGCGCGCCGGCGATCTCGAGGGCGCGATCGCGGGGACCGACGACGCTGCCGCGTTCGTGGCGTGGAGCGAGCAGGACGAAGCGCTCGTCACGTGCGGACGACCCGCCGGCGATGGAGCTCGCGCTCACCTCGCCCTCGAGCGGAAGCTCACGATCGAGACGGGGTCGGGGCCGGTCGACTGCACGACGGTCTTCTCGCTCGTCGCGGAGATGTGTCGCCGTCATACACCCGATCTCATCGAGGAGATCTGTGGCGTCGATCGCGCGCATCTCGTCGAGGCCGCGCGACTGCTGTGGCACGAGCGCCCGGTCGCCTACTATGCGTGGAGCGGCGTCGAGATGCAGTCCTCCGCGACGCAGATAGCGCGGGCGATCGCGCAGCTGTACGCGCTCACGGGAAGCTTCGACCGACAGGGCGGCAACGTTCGCTACGCATCGGCTGCCGCCAATCCGATCGAAGGCCACGACCTGATATCACGCGCCGACGGCAGGCACGCGCTCGGCTTCTACGAGCGGCCGCTCGGGCCGGCGCGCTTCGGGTTCACGACGACGGAGGAGCTCTACCGCGGCATCCTCGAAGGGCAGCCCTACGCCATCCGCGGCCTCGTCGGATTCGGAACGAACCTTCTGCTCTCCCACGCCGACGGCCTGCGAGGACGCGAGGCGCTCTCGGCGCTCGAGTTCACGGTCTACGCCGATCTGTTCATGAGTCCCACCGCCGAGCTCGCCGACATCGTACTGCCGGTCGCGAGCGCGTTCGAGACGGAGACGCTGCGGTTCGGCTTCGAGGTCTCGCCCGAGGCGCAGTCGCACGTTCAGTTGCGACGGCGCGTCGTCGACCCGATCGGAGAGTCTCGATCCGACACCGACATCGTCTTCGATCTCGCCTGCCGGCTCGGACTCGGCGAGGTGTTCTGGGATGGCAGCGTCGAGGCGGCATACCGTCATCACCTCGCGCCGTCCGGGATCACGCTCGAGGAGCTGCGCGCACACCCGCGCGGCGTCGATGCGAAGGCGCGCACTACGTACAGGAAATTCACCGAGACCGTCGACGGCGCACCCCGCGGTTTCGCAACGCCGTCGGGGATGATCGAGCTCTACTCGGAGACTCTGCTCGCGCACGGCTACGCTCCCCTGCCGGAGTACGAGCCGCCGCTGGTCGGTCCCGCGACGCGCGGCGATCTTCGCGAGCGCTTTCCGCTGATCCTCACGTGCGCGAAGCACCTGCTCTTCTGCGAGTCGCAGAACAGGCAGTTGCCGAGCCTGCGTCGTCGTGCGCTCGAGCCGGAGGTGGAGCTGCATCCGGAGACGGCGGAGGTGCGGGGGATTGCGGGCGGCGACTGGGTCCGCCTCGAGACCGAGCGGGGAAGCGTCCGAGCGCGGGCGCGCATGAACCCGTCGTTGGAGCCGGGCGTCGTCTGTGGACAGCATGGATGGTGGCAGGCGTGCGAGGCGATCGGCGCACCGGGCTACGATCCTTTCGGGCGGGATGGCGCGAACTTCAACCTGCTGATCGGCTGCGACGCGATCGATCCGGTAAGCGGCTCGGTGCCGCACCGCGCCTACCTCTGCGAGGTTCGGAAGGTCAGCTCGTCAGAGTGAGGACGTGGCGCCGAAGCCGTGGCGAAGTTGTCGGTGAAGCGTCAATTACCACCCGCATCCGCACCGATCCCCCTCCGCGCCCGACCCACCCGCTCGATCAGGTCCACGGCCACCTTGCTCTTCGCGAACGGGTTGAGGAAGAATCTCCTCGGCAGCATGAACCTGACGTCGGCGCCGAGCTCTCCGGGGTTGGCGAGCCGCAGCGTGATGCGCGGCGGGTTCATGAACATCGTTGCGCTCACGTTCTTGATCTCCGAGAGCGGAACGACGTGCTTTCGGCCTTTGTTCCGGATCACGAGTGAGTCGCCGGCGTCGTAGACCGCGTCGACGAGATTCCACACGAGTGTCTTGAACAGGATCGTCCCGAAGGCCAGCATGATCAGCGGCACGACCAGGAAGATCGGATCCTGAAAACCGGCTCTGGAGAAGACTCCGAACACGAGGAACAACGCCACGCCGCCGAGCCAGATGGTCGGGTACACGCGCTTCCAGAAGAAGGTCATCGGCGACGAGAGGAGTTTCATATCGGTCGTGTAGTATTCGTGTCGTTCGCCCGCTCCTCGCTCCGACGCTTGAGTCCCTCGGCTTCCTGCGCGATGTAGCGTCGGTTGAGGCCGCGCATCATCCAGCCGATGGCACGTCCCAGGAAGCCCGTGAACGTCACCGAGAGCGTCACGCGCGAGCCGCGGCCGGACGCCGCCGGCTCAGCCCAGTGGTTCGCTTCGACCGTCGCGCCGGGCGAGCTGCTGACGATCCGAAACCCGTGACCGGGCTCGAGTGCGGTGACGGTCCACTCCGCGGGCGGCACCTTTGGCTGGACGATGCGAAGGCGGCTGCCGAGCGCGAGCGGCGCGCCTGCGTCATCGAGGCGCTCGACGCGCGTCACCGTCGGCGTCCACTCGGGCCAGCGCTCGACGTCGGTCATGACGGCGTACACGACCTCCGGCGGAGCGTCGACCTCGGTTGTGACGATGAACTGCATGTGAGGTCTCCGGGACAGTGTGCACTTGCGGATGAAGGATCTCTGGCCTGCTCGTCTGCCCAGATGCACTGCCGATAATCAAGCGCGTCGCCAGGGCCCGCCCGGCGCCCACAGCAAACCCTCTGTGTCGGCTGCCGCTTCAGCGATTCGAGCGTACTGTACAATCGGCCAGAGGAACTCACGCAGAAGCAACACGACCGAACGAAGATCAGTCGCATCGCTCAACCGTGCTCGCCGGACGAACGCCGACCACTGCATGATCTTCTCCGAATCCTCCGCGAACTCATCGGCGAGCCCAATCGGGAGTGCTTCGGGCAGCGTCGTCCGCCGACGCCCAAACGTAGCGCGGACGGCCTCTACAAGTATGCTGGCCGAGAGCGCGCGGCGCCGAGCCACGAATGCAAGGTCATAGAAGTCTTTCATCCGGCTGTTCGCGATGCCGAGTGAGACGAGCGCTTCGAGCTTCTCGGCAATCACGGTCTCAATTGGATAGACGTTAAGGCGTGGAGCAGGCAAATCCAGCAATGTCGGGAACGACACCTCAGTAGCGGGCGGCGTGACGGCATCACCGAAACCAATATCGACCTGCATATCAACTCTCGCACCCGACAGGGTCGCTGTGAGCTTGACACGAACGCCATCGTAATGATGGTCTTCGCGAATCTCGAAGGCCTGAACCGATGCGGGGTCGAACTCCAGTCCATCGGGCTCGACTGTCATCGCGCAGAGTGTGCGGAACACCGCTGCAAGCTCATCGACATCGGACGAACCCTGACCGAGGAGATCGACATCTCGCGTCGGTCGGTGGGGATTGCCCTCCCAAAGCGCGAAGAGGAGCGCGCCCTTTAGAAAGAAGCGATTACGGTGCTCGGACTGTGCGATGCGATAGAGTAATCTCTCGGCAGCAAAACGCGACAGGATCAATCCGAAGTCCTCGCCAGCGTCGCGCGAGTGCGCCAGCAGGCGGGCACGGATCGATGCCGGAAGATTCGAGGGCGGGGCCTTCATCGACTCAGCGAGTCAAGGTATGGACGCATGACGCTCGCCACCCGGTCGATCTGCGCGAAGTACCAGATCTCATCGATCGTTGCGCGCCTGGACCGATAGGCCTCCCGTAGCGCTTCCATCGCGACGTCGAGCCCAACCGACGAGCGGAATTTGAAGCAGTCTGCGACCGTCTTGGCAACGGAGAAGACCTTGACAGGAACAGCATCGATGGTTCGATGTTCGATCCCTTCCGTCAGTGCGGGACCGGTCATCCTCACGATCCGAATCTGAACACCGTCCGCGCGGGGTGCACGGGCCTTCGGGCCGACGGCCATCCAGACCTCGAAGGGTGACTGGGTCGTGAGGTCGTGTAGTCGCAGTGCGCTGAGAAGGCAGAGGATGCCGCGCGGCACTCGTAGGGCAGCCTCTGCGAGGGACGCTCCTTCACCGACATCAGCATCGGGGAGGATGTAGAGTCCGCGCGAGACCTGCGCCAGCCGACCTGCGCGATAGAGGCGACGCAGTACCTCGGGGTGGATTCCAGCGGCGACGACATCGCGCACGCGAATCCACCGGAGCTTGCGTGCGAGTTCGATGACGCGGTCGGTATCGTAACGAGTCTGTGTCAAAACGTCGGAAGATATGCACCATGTCCGACAGTTTTACACACCGTTCTCCCGATCCGTAGCTGATACCGCGAAGGAGTACACTACCACCTCCGCCGCCGAGCCGCCTAGCGACTCATAGAAGCGATGCGCGTGCGTATCATCGCCATCGGAGGGCACGAAGATCTCGGCGATCCCGAGACGCGCCGCGGCTTCACGCAGCGCCGTTATCAAGAGACGGCCGACGCCGATGCGCTGACGGTCGGGCCGCACGGCGATGTCGTAGATCATGATCTCGAAGATCTCGGCGCGCGTCATCGGCAGCGTGTGCGCGGTGATGCCGCCGACGATGGCGTCGCCGTCGAACGCGGCGATCGCCCAGAAGTCGTCGCGCGCTAGAAGCGTCATGAGGTACTCGTCGCCGAGGCGTGCGCACTCCTCGCCGAAGGTCCCCGACATGATCGCGAAGAGCTCGCGCGCCGTTTCGAGATCGCCGGTGCCAAGTCTGCGTTCAGTCATCGATTCGTCCCGACAGTACCGCTGTGAACGTCGACCGGAGATCGATCCTGACTCGCCACGGATATGTTCGCCAGGCGCTCAGCGCGCAGCTCACGAACGACCTCGACTTCATGCGACTGCAGGATGAGATTCTCGACGATGGTCTTCGTCTCTTTCGAGCCACGTCCCTTGTCATCGATCGAGAGCACGGTCTCATCGACCGACAGCGTGGTGAATCCACCGCAGCCGGCGCACTCGCTCATGTAGAGACTGAACCAGAACGTCTCACCAGGCACATGCCGCGGCAACGCAGCGACCTCGGCGATCCGTCCATCCTCGAGCATGTCGCGCATCTGCTCCGTGAGGATCGCATCGATCTCGACGAGCTCCAACCGGTCACTGCACCATTGGCCGCAGGCCTCGCAATACGGGCGACGTGAAACGCCGCGATAGGTCATCACGACTGCGGGGATGAGGAGCATGGCGGCTTCCCCGATCCAGATCATGAGCAGCAGGTCGCCTTCGATCGTAGCCCTTGCGCCGTACGACATGATGTCGATCCCACTGTACGCGTAGGCCTCCGCCATGAACGCGAAGAGCTCCGCGGGACGCAGTAGGAACCAGAACATGGAGATCGGCTCCTCACCGTAGATGCCGATGAGCTCTGCAGCCCAGAATGCCCAGCTACCAAACAGCGCGACGACCGCGACGATCGTCCCTCCGACCGCGGCGGCGATCGAGTGCCGGACGTGTCCGCGGTGCATCGCGTCTCGCGCAATCACACCGACGGCAACCGTGAATCCGACGATCCAGAACGCCCGCGCCCAGATCAGTGCGAAGTGCGTCGTGATCCACGCATACACGTACGCGGGTACGAGCGCCACGAGCGAGGCGACCAGCACGGCGATCAGATAGCGGTCGGCGCGATACGAACCGGAGGGGCTGTAATAGCGTGACACCATGCGGGGCGACCAGGGGATGTGGGACAGGATCCGAATGGAGTGCCAAGATATTCATTCCGAAGCGGTGTTCGATCGTCGGTCGAGGATTGCAGTTCCGACGCGTTGTCACGAGTTTTCGGCCCGGATCGGTCACGCGCACATCCCGGTGATCGTGATGACTTCGACACGACGACACACTCCCGTCACCTCATGACACGCCGCTCTGCACGACGCGCCATTGGCCTCCTCCTATCCCTTCTCGTCATCGCGGCCGCGGTCCTCGTGTTCATGGAGCCCGACGGGCCCGGCCTGATAGACTCGACGATCGGAGGACGTACGTCATACACCGTCGATGAGCGCATCGAGCAGTACGCGTCCGCGGTGGAGCACCGGCGCCGTCCCGACGTCGAGCGTGCTGGACTGCGCTGGCCGGTGCGCGAGCTCGCCTACGTCGCGTTCAAGGACGCGCGGCGGCTCGAGGTGTATGGACGTGAGGCGGGAGGCGCGTGGCGATTCGTTCGGGCGTATCCCATGCTCGCGGCCAGCGGTCGACCGGGTCCGAAGCTGCGCGAGGGCGATCGGCAGGTTCCCGAGGGGATCTATCGTGCGGCGGTGCTCAACCCGAACAGCCGCTTCCACCTGTCGATCGGTCTGGACTATCCGAACGCGCTCGATCGCTCGGTCGCCGCGTCCGAGGGTCGCACGCAGCTCGGCGGCGACATCATGATTCACGGCAACAGCGTTTCGATCGGATGTCTTGCGATGGGTGACGAAGCCGCGGAGGATCTCTTCATCATGGCCGCGATCGCCGGTCGGGAGAACCTGCGGATCATCGTCGCGCCGACGGACTTCCGCGTGGCGCCGGTCGCGAGCGTGCGCGAGTCGCGAGCGTGGGTGCGAGCACTGTACCACTCGCTCGACTCGGCCCTGCGGGAATATCCCTTGCAGTGATTAATGATGCTCGTGGTCGTTCCATTCCGCCGCCGCACTCACACTTTCAGCAGTCCTCGCCATCCACGCGCCGCGTAGTATGACTCCGCGCCGTTGTGATACGTGAACACCGTGTCGTAGCGGCGGTCGCCGAAGATCGCGCCGCCGAGTTTGCGGATCGCGGGCGGGGTCAGCAGCCAGCTCGAGGTCTTCGTGTCGAATGTGCCGAGCGTCTGGAGCGCGCGATACTGCTCGTCGCTCA
>DATLHO010000211.1:0-16329 GCA_035539855.1 Kapaibacterium sp. (SeqCode)
GGAGTTGGGATCGGGATTGAGCGCTCCGAAGAGCGACGTGTGATACGAGACGCGGGGCTGCGCGATGGCCGACGCAGTCAGCAGAAGCAGCGCGAGGAGTGCCGGAGGAGCAAGCTTCATTCGAGCGATCGATGTCACGTGGAAGTCGTCGACCGCCGGAATTGCTGGGGGTCGAGTGTTGAGGACAAGAGGGACAGGCTTCGCCAGGGGACAGGCGGAGCCAGGGGACAGGCGGAGCCAGGGGACGGGCTTCGCCACGTATCAGGGCGCCCGGGGCCAGCTTCGTTAGGACGGGGATCTGGCTACGATTAGTATTCTGGAGCTTAGGGTGATTGTGGATGCACTTCAAGACAAGCGGTTATGGCATTTGCTGTTTCGAGCGAGCTGGTGCTTGCGGAGATCTTGCGGGCGCGGCTGATTGCTGTGCTGCGTTTTCATGGCGCCGATGAGTGTCTTGCGGCCGCCGATGCGGCGGCGGCGGGCGGCATCAGTGTGCTCGAGGTGACGCTGACGACGCCGGGCGCGTCGGCGATCATCACGGCGCTGTCGCGGCGCGACGACCTGCTCATCGGCGTCGGCAGCGTCCGTTCGGCGGCGGAGTTGGATGCGGCCGCGATGGCCGGGGCGCGCTTCGTTGCGAGTCCCCACATCGACCCGGCGCTCGTCGAGCGCGCGCGGGGGCTCGGGCTCGTCACGATGCCGGGGGCGCTGACGCCGACCGAGATCCATCGGGCGTGGCGCGCGGGAGCCGATCTCGTCAAGGTTTTCCCGATGCCGCGCGACGGGGCGGCCTACCTGCGCTCGCTGCTCGGACCGATGCCCGAGGTGCGGCTTGCGCCCAGCGGCGGCGTCTCGCCGGCAACCGTGCGCACGCTGCTCGACGCCGGCGCGAGTGCCTTGAACGTCGGGTCATGGATGACTCACGATGACGGAGCCGCCGCTCCGCCCGAGGTCGTCCGCGCGCGCGCGGCGGAGCTCGTCGCGGCCGTGCGCGGAGTCGTCGTCTGAGCCGGCCGTGCGCGGGGTCGTCGTCTGAGCCGGGCGTTCGCGAGGTCGTCGTCAAATCACGAGGGGACCGCCGTATCGGCAGTCCCCTCGTGCGTTGCTGAGATCGACCGGCGACGCCCTACTTCTGCACGATGATGAACTCGGTACGCCGGTTCAGGCGGCGGCCGACATCGGAGTCGTTGCTGGCGCTCGGCCGGGTCTTGCCGTAGCCGATCGTGAAGAGCCGGTTTCGATCGATGCCGCGACGCACCATGTACTGACGCACGGCATCGGCGCGGGCGAGCGAGAGCCTGAGGTTCGTCTCCTCGTCACCGACGTCGTCGGTGTGTCCCTCGATCTTGAGCTTGAGTGTCGGGCGTGCCTTCATCAGGCGCACGAGGTAGTCGAGCGACTGCGACGACTGCTGCTCGATCGTCGACTGGCCCGTCGCGAACAGGATGTTGTCGACGACGAGCTTGCGTCCGATCTCCAGCACCGCGAAGCGCTTCTTCGCGACCTGCCCGTTGCTGAGCTTCAGCTCGACGAGGATCGAATCCGGAATCAGGTCGGCGACCGATCGGTACGTCGCGGTGTACAGCGACGTCATCGTCGAGACGAACTGGTTGAGGATGTCGGCGAACGGCCTGTTGACGTCGAAGATCTGTCCGCCGGTCGCCAGCGCTACGTCACGATACCCGGCGATCGTCGGCTGCACGATCGCGAACGTCCGCGTGTCGAAGCGGTTGAGCAGCGTCGTGATCGAGCGCGCGGTATACATGGTCCGGCCGCTGCCATCGTTGTACTCGTGGAACGGCGCGTCGGTGATCAGCACGATGCAGCGGTTGGCGCTCTGACGGAAGTTCATTCCCGTCGACGCCCGCAGCGCCTCCAGCGCGTTCTCCTTCGTGTCGCCGCCGCCATCGGCCTTGATCGCACCGATCCAGCCCTTGAACTTCGCGAGGTCGTCGGTCAGCCAGTAGCGCTGGGCGACGTGGTCGTCGAAGACGATGAGCCCGATGCGGTAGTCGATGCCCTTGGCCACCAGTCGCGTCGTGAACTCATCGATGTTCTGCTTGACCCCGTCGATCTTGTCGCCCATCGATCCTGTCTGGTCGATCGCGAAGACGAAGTCGACCGGCACGCGGTTGTCGCTGGTGATCATCGCGAGCGAGATGACGTCCTGTGGCCTCTCGTTCTCGCGAATGATGATGTCCTTCTCGGCAAGACCGTCGACGAAGACGTTGCGGTCGTCCTGCACATCGAAGATGATGCTCACCAGCGGGAAGCGGCTGATGTCGATGTTGCGCACGGTGACGCGCAGCGCCGAATCGCGCGCGAAGACTGTCGTCATCTCGAGCCGCTCGATCTGCGTCGAGTCCCCCGACCGATCACGCACGACGCCGCCGCCCCGTCCCGACTGCGCGTGCAGCGATCCGGCGGCCAACGGCAGCAGGATCGTCAGCGCTACGACGAGGCGGGCGAACATGATGATAGGGCGAGGGTTGGGCATGAAAGGAGTGACGGCCTGAACCTACAACGGTGCCACCACGGCAAGAAGTTAGCTCGTCGCGATGGCGTCGGGATGACACACGCACAATGAACACCCGAGTCGCCGAAACGACACAGCCGTTTTCACAAAGACATTATTCGGACTCCGAACCTGACGGCAGCAAACCCGGCGACCAGAAACCCGACGGCCGGAAACGGCTCTGCCTACTCTCCTGCGTCAGCAGATGAGTAGGCAGAGACACGGTAGCGCGTCCGAGGTTGAGTCGGGCGCCGGCCGATCGCCCCGGCTCAGTCGAGCTCGAAACGAAGGATCGGCGAAATCATGAAGAACGAGCGATACTCCCACGGCGCCGGCTCATCACGAAGCAGCGGCGTCGAGTACTTCGCCTCGAGGAACAGCCAGTTCTTGATCACCGGGATGAACCCGCTGAGCATCAGGTTGCGGTTGGCAAGCTGCGCCGAGATCCCGAACGGAAAGCCCGACTGGTTCAGGTAGTCGACCTTCGCGTAGAGCCAGTCCTCGAACTCCGTCGGATGGATCAGGTCGCGGTACATGACCGCGTCACCCAGGTCGTTGATCGAGTCGATCTGAATCGGCTCTCCATCCACCATGTTGACGATCGTCGCGCGGGCGTACTCCTGGTAGGACACGCCGAGGCTCACGCGGAAGAAGTGCTCGTAGCTGTCGTCGCCGCCGAGCCAGTTCTCCCAGAACAGATTGCCCTGAGCCACCGTCCGAAGGAAGTATGCCGTCGGAAGCGTCTCGCGACGGGGAACGAAGACCTCCTCGAACGTGCGCACCACCGAAGCGTCGGCGCGAACCTCTTGCGGGGAGGTCATCTTGTTGAACGGCACCTCGGCGTTGATCGCGAAGCCGAGATCGTTGATCTGCGGAAGGCGGTACTCGATGCGCGTGTACGCCTTCGGACCGATCGAGCCGTTGAGCTTGCGCGGGGAGATCAGCTCACCGAGGAAGTTGTCCTCGGCCGAGCCGAACTTCATGCGGTAGGCGATGCCGAGATCGATCGTGAGGATGTCCGGCACGCCGCGCGAGCGCAGGCCCGGATCGGTCAGCGGGATGATCGGGTAGTGCGCCCAGGCGCGTCCCTGACCCGACGTCCAGAAGTGATAGCCGATCTCGTCGTTGCCGAGCATGTGCTCCAGACGGGCGCCGGAGCGGCCGAGCTGCACCGACTGGCGGAAGGCCGAGATCGCGACGAACTGTCGGGCGGTCGCCGGATAGAACACGTTCGGCATCCGGTCGCGCGGGTTCTCGGTCACCGGCACGGCGGGCTCGATGACGATGTGCTGGTAGTCGCGACGCAGGATCTCATCGTAGATCCTGACGCCCAGCTCGTTGCGGAGCTTGTCGGTGCCGCTGATGACCGCGGCCTGCGACTCGCCGACACGCAGCGACAGCAGCTCCTGCGCGTTGGTCGACGGATCGGGGAACGTCGCGGTGACGATCATCGAATCCGACTCGCGCACGGGAACGCCCTGGTAGCTGAAGTACTGGGCGATCTTGATCTTGAGGTCGGACTCGAGCACCCGCCAGCGCGGGAGGTACCGCTCGATCTCGGGATCGAGCGTCGTGAGATCTCGGATGTTCTCCTTGAGCTCGCCCTCGGTGGGCTGGGCCGACATGTCGGTCGCGGTCGTGCCGAGCGCCAGAAGGACACCCGCTGCCACTACACCGAACAGATTCCTGTTGGACATTCTTGCTGGCTCTTTTATGAATCCAGGGAGTGTGAATCCAGTGCTTGCTTACTTGTTGACGCGGCCGAAATGATAGCGCACGGTGACGGCGGGAACGACGAGGTTCGAGCTTTCCCACGCATACGGATCGCGGAAGACCGGCGTGAAGTACTTGATGTCGAACTTCAGATCGAGGTTGCGCGCGACGGCGAACTGCATCCAGAGGTTCGTCAGGATCGAGTTGTCGACGTACTGCAGGCGGGCGCCGAACGGCACCCAGGTGCCGGTGCGCATGTACTCGATCGCGCCGGAGACGCCGCCGTTGGCCTCGCTGTTGTGCTTGACCAGCGTGTACTCCGGAGTCTCGGTCTCGCTGACCGGAAGCGTCGTGTCCTCCTCCCGGCGCAGCGTCTCGACACCGTAGACGGTGCCACCGACCTTCAGACGGAACAGATGGCGCGCGGCCGGATCGGCGAAGAAGCCGAAGGAGTAGAACGCCTGGAAGTCGTAGCGGATCAGGTACGCCTCCTCTCCGATGGTCGTGCCCGGTCGGAACATGAACGGCGTCATCTGCTCCGGCCCGACCTCGCTGAAGGTGTACGAGCCGTGGAAGTTGAACAGGCCCGAGTTCTGGATCACCGGAGCGGTGAAGTCTCCCTCGAAGGCGATGCCGTAGCCGCCGATGATCTTCTGCGGACGCGAGCCGATGCCGCTCGTGGCGATCGTCGAGTCGCCGAAGCGGATCATCGGGAGCACCGCGCCGATGCGGATGTTCTCGAGGATGGCGCTGAGCGTCATGCGTCCACCCCAGATCGACGGGTAGTTGAGCTCGTCGTAGTTGGCCTCGAGCTCGATGCCCCACTTCGGAGCCGCGATCGGGCCGCTCAGGTCGTAGGCGCGGAACGACGCGAGCACGTCGGTGCCGATGCCGATCTCGTACGGATACTCCTGCGTGCCCGGCTGCGTCGAGTTTGCGAAGACGTTTGAGGGCGTGCCGCCGGTCTCGCCGAAGAGGCCATCGCCGCCCCCGCTAGGACCAAACAGATCTCCCTCCTCCTCCGGCACCGCCGTCGAGTCCGACTCGTCGACGGGCGCCTTGTACGGCGCGCGCAGCGGACGGCCCTCGCTGACGCCGATCAGAACGTTCTGATAGCGGCCTTCGTCGATGGCCGTGGCGCGAACGGTCGTGCGATCGGTGATCAGGATCTCGTCGAGCTTGCGAAGGGTGAACATCTGGTTGCTCAGACCCGACGGGCTCTGCTCGCTGGCCTGGGAGCGGAGCTCCTCATAGGTCGACCCGTCGGAGCTGTTGGGGCTGTTGGTGCTGAGGTAGGTGAACAGGTCGCTGCCTGCCCAGACGTTCTTGATGGCGATCTCACCGGTCGCGTCGCTGACCGAGACGCCGAGCAGCGCGATCAGGCGGGTCGGGTTCTTGTCACGCGAGGTGATCAGGTAGAACTGCTTCGGACGGGCGTCGCGGCGCGTGACGATCGAGCGGGCGAGCGAGTAGGCCTGCGAGAGCTCCTCCTCGTCGATGTACTCCGCGTCGATGTTGTAGCGCTGCGCGATGGCGGACTTGAATCCCGCGGGCGTACGGCCGCGGGTCGACGACGCGATGCTGATCATCGCCTCGGCGCAGTCGCCCGGCAGGGGCTCGTCGTAGATGGTCTCACAGAACCCGGCAAGACGGTCCAGGTCGGCGCGATCCTCGGCCTGCATGCCGCTGATCAGTCGCTGGCGGAACTCATCCTCGAGACGGTAGATCGTGATGTTGTTCCACTTGATGTCGTCGATCGACCTGATGAGGCTGTTGAGCCGACGGTTGAGCTTCGTGACCTCGCGGTCCTCCGTCGTCTGCGCGCTCAGGGGCTGGACGAACGCTGCGGCTAGCCCGACGAAGAGCACGCACAACGCACAGTTCGCCAGTCGGGCGACAGGGATCACCATGTTGTCTTTTCCGGAAAGTTGAGATGTATGGACGGACGCGTCAGGACTCGTCGACCCCGAACGGCACACTTCGGAACGAGGGGCACAACTTAGGAAACGAGCGCCTTTCTCCGAAGCGTTTTCAACCGTCGCGAAGCGACGCGCGGGCGATGAGCAACGGCCGCCCCGCAAGGCGCGGGGCGGCCGTCATGCGATACGTTACTTGCCGACGCGTGTCGTGACCACGACGACACCGACGCCCGAGGCGTTGCCCCGACCCTGCATGTCGATCGTGATCTCGAAGCGCTTGCCGTCGAGCGCCCGGGTGAGCTTCGTGCGGTCGGCCACCTCCATGCGGAGCGACCACTTCTCACCGTCGTTGACCAGACGGGCGTTCAGGCCGTTCTCGGCGCATTCAGTGCACGACGCCGTCGCCTCGGTCACCGGCACCATCCGCCCCTCGGCGATCTTTTGACGCAGGTCGATCGGACCCAGGTCGGTCTTCATGTTCTTCGGGGAGATCGTCCACGAGAACTCGAAGCCCTCGAAGTGCTCCGGCGCGGGGTAGCTGACGACGAAGCCCTTGGCCGGCTTGATCGGCACGTCGGCGTCCTGCTGATTCGACATCAGCGGCACCCACGTCGTGCGGTCGGAGTTGCCGCCCGGCTTCCAGTAGACCGTCAGCCGGATGTCGGCCGGATTGGTCATCGCCTCGGTCACCGTCAGATCCGGCGGAAGCTCGGCGTCCTTGAACGACACGCCCGCGCGGTTGAAGACCTCACGACCCTTGATCTCGACGATCGTCTGGTAGTGGTCTTCCGGGATCGCCGTGGCCATCCAGTCCGTCGTCGGGTTGTATTTGCGGCTGACCGTCGCCTTCATGCCGCGCCACTTCTCGATGCCGCCCTTGAGCTGCGGCGAGAACACGACGAGCGTCTTCTCGGAGACGTCGACCCGTCCCTCCTTGTTCGCCGCCTTCGCGACGAGCGGCGTGATGCCCTCGGTCGGACGGTCGATGATCGCGTTGTAGCGGTTGGTCGCCGGATCGGCGAGCACCAGGCGCGCACCACCGGACATGTCCTTCGAGCCCTCGGCCGGACCGAGTCGGACCGGGACGCTGAAGGCCGCGACATTGTACCAGTAGACGGTGTCGCGCGGCAGCAGGATTTCCGCGACCGGATCCTGCGGCTTCGGTGTCGGCGGCTTGGTGACGCGGACGTTGAACGACTGGAAGCCCTTGTTCTCGTCGAGCGCCTTGTAGGCGTCCGGCGTCAACAGGGTCTCGATGTACTTGCCGACCTGCGAGGTCTCGCCGGCGGCCTGCGGCTGACGCAACAGTGCCTTCTGCACCTGGCGGAGCTGCTTGACCGTCAGCTTGACGTTGCCGATGCGGATGGTGTCGTTCGGCGACGGCGTCGATCCGCCGGCGATGCCGAGGATCTTGTTCGTCTGCGAGTTGAACCGCAGACGGTACCAGCCCGGACCGCGGTTCGGCTTGAAGTTCACACTGAAGACCTTCGCCTTGCGGCCGGCAGCGAGCTGCTTGGCCGTCAGCGTGTCGTTCAGGTAGAAGTAGTTGTTCGGGTTGTCCGACGGGATGCCCGCGCCGAAGACCTGTCGCGGCGTCGTATAGCCGCCGACCTCGGTGCCGAGCTGCGCGGTGAAGATCTTCTCCCCGCCCGCGATGTCGGTCGTGTCGTCGCCCAGCTCCTCCTCCGGTCGATCCGGGTTCGGCGTGTGCGAGACGATGTACTCCAGCAGCGGCACGTCGTCGCCGCGGAACGTCCGGCCGCTGACCGTCAGCGTCGCGCGGGGATCACCCACCGAGACGGCGACGTCGTAGTTGCGCACGTTGTTCGCCGGCTTCTCGTCGTCGAGGACGATGTTGTCCTTCGGACTGACGGTGATGCCTGTGGTTCCGCTGCCGGTCTGAAGCTGCGACAGAATCGTCTGCACGATCTGGATCGCCTGCCTCTGCTCTTGGCGCAGATGCTCTTCGGCCTCATCGCGCTCGATGAAGATGATGAGCAGCTCGAGAATAACGGCCAGGTACAACACGAAGTAGACCTTGCCGGCTCCACCTTTGGACATGTTCTAGGATTCCTCTGGGTTGATCAGATACTAAACTTTCGAGGATCGGGAGCGAGCGCTGCGCGGGGGAGGGAACAAAACCGCGTCGCTGGGCGTTTACCCTGAATGGTCCGCGCGATGAAGGTGCTGAAGACGCCGTTTAATATACGATCGGCTCCGCTTCGATCAAGCAAAAACTCCGGGCTCCCGAGGCGCCTTACAACACCTGCAGATTGGCGAATTTCAGCATCAGCTGCTTCCGTCCGATCCCTTCGAATCGGACCGTGATCTTCGTTTTATCGCCGCTTCCGACGACCGCCTCCACCTTTCCGACTCCGAACGTCGCGTGCGCGACCCGCGATCCCACCTGCAGCGCCCTCGGCACCTGTGAGTAGTCGTCGGCCGGCATCTCCTGCGACTCGGTGTCGATCGCGGCCGGCCGGGTGCGCTCGCGCCGCGTCGTGCCGCCTCCGAGAAACCCCTCGCCGCTCGGCCTCGAGCGACTCGCCGGCGGCGCCGTCGCGTTGAACTCGAGCAGGTGATCGCTGATCTCGTTGAGGAACCGCGACGGCGTCGGATAGCTCAGCTCGCCGAAGCGATAGCGACGCTCGCAGTTGACGAAGTACAGATGCCGGCGCGCCCGCGTGATCGCCACGTAGAACAGCCTCCGCTCCTCCTCGAGATCCTCCTGCTCCTGCGCCGAGTTCCCCACCGGGAAGAGCCCCTCCTCCAGCCCCGTCACCAGCACCACGTCGTACTCGAGCCCCTTCGCCGAATGCACCGTCATGAGCGTCACACGCTCGATCGTCGGGTCGAACTGGTCGACCTCCGACAGCAATGAGATCTCCTGCAGGTACTGGTCGAGCGAGCCGTCGGACGTGTTGTCGCTGTACTCCGCGATGTGCGAGAGGATCCGCTGGACGTTGTCCCAGCGCGCGAGGGCCTCGGGCGTGTTCTCGTCCTTGAACGCCTGCAGCAGTCCGGACTCGCTGAGCACGGTGCGCGAGAGCTCGGCCGGTGACATGTCGCCGAGGTGCCCGCGGTACTTGTCGAGCATCTCGGTGAACCCGTGCAGCACGTGGGCAACGCGCGTTCCGAGATCGGAGATCCGCTCGGCGCGCCGGGCCGCTTCGAAGAGCGACAGGCCGTGCTCGGTCGCGTGATGTCGGAGCCGTCGGACCGAGACCTCGCCGACGCCGCGCGCCGGTGTGTTGACCGCCCGAAGGAACGACTCGTCGTCGCGCTCGTTGACCAATAGTCGCAGGTACGCCAGCGCGTCCTTGACCTCCCTGCGCCGATAGAACGCCACCGAGCCGACGATGCCGTACGGGATGTTCGCGCGGCGCAGTCCGTCCTCGATCGACAGTGACTGCGAGTTCGTCCGGTACAGCACCGCGATCTCGCCGAGCGGTCGTCCCTGGCGTTGGTGCCGCTGGATGATTCGCGCGACCTCCTCCCCCTCCTCACGCTCGTCGCGCAGCGTGAGCACCTTGATCTTCTCGCCCTCGTCGTTGTCGGTCCACAGCGACTTCGGGATCTGCATCCGGTTCTGCCGGATGACGTCGTCGGCCGCGGCGATGATCGTCTTCGTCGAGCGGTAGTTCTGCTCCAGACGGAAGATCCTGAAGTCCGGATAGTCGCGCTCGAAGTCGAGGATGTTCCGGATGTCCGCGCCGCGGAAGCGGTAGATCGACTGCGCGTCGTCGCCGACGACGCAGATGTTGCGCGAGTGCTCGGCGATCATGCGCACCACCACGTACTGCGCGCGGTTGGTGTCCTGGTACTCGTCGATGAGCACGTAGCGGAACTGCTCCTGATAGCGTCGGAGCACCGCCGGATCCTTCTCGAACAGCGCGATCGTCTTGACGAGCAGGTCGTCGAAGTCCATCGCGTTGCTCGTGCGCAGTCGACTCTCGTAGGCCTCGTACACCAGGGCGATCTTCTCCTCCGACAGGCTCGTAGCGCGCGTGCGGAACTCGGCCGGGGAGATCATGTTGTTCTTCGCCTGGGAGATCCTGTGGAGGATCATCTTCGCGGGGAAGTCCTGCTGCGTGATGCCGTACTGCGTCATCGCCGAGCGAACCACACCGAGCGAGTCGTCGGTATCGTAGATCGTGAAGCTCGACGTGTAGCCGAGCGTCGCTGCCTCGCGGCGAAGGATGCGGCTGAAGACCGAGTGGAACGTGCCCATCCACAGGGGCGAAGCGCTCTGGTGGCCGACGAGGTCGGCGATGCGCTCCTTCATCTCCCGGGCGGCCTTGTTCGTGAACGTCAGCGCGAGAATGCTCCAGGGCCGGACGCCGCTGGCGAGCAGGTAGGCGATGCGGAACGTGAGCACGCGCGTCTTGCCGCTGCCGGCGCCGGCGACGATCAGCAGCGGACCGTCGGAGGTCGTGACCGCCTCGCGCTGCACGTCGTTGAGCTCGGCGAGAAACCGCAGATCACGCGGTGCGGCCGACGCCTGCGACACCGATTCGGCGGGACGCTCCGCAGGCGGCGCGGCACTGCCGGAGGCGTTCACTGCAGGGCTCTCGGCAGCAGCCGCTGCAGGGCTCACTGCAGCGCCCGCTGCAGCGCTCGCGGCGGCGCTCGACGCGGCCGGCGGCTGCGGATCGGCTCCTTCGAAGAGATTGGGAGCCGAGGCATCGGCCCGTTTCAGCGTCAGCTTCGCCACGTAGGGAAACGCTCTCGGTCAGTGGTTGAAAGATGCGGTGCGCAGATGAGCGCAGGATGAAAACGACGCCGAAACAGCCGAACGTGTCGAGCCGGCGACTGGTTAGAGACGGACTCCGTTCGGAGCCTACGACCAGCCGGCGGCGACGAGCGAGGGCTGCAGCGACGTGTCGAGCGATCCGATGAGCTCGGTGATGGAGCGCATCCCGTTGGCGTCGAGGTACTGCTCGATGCCACGTGCGATCGTCAGACCCGCTTCCGGTTCGACGAACAGTGCGGTACCAACTTGCACCAGCGATGCGCCGGCAATCAGAAACTCGATCGCGTCCTCGGCCGTGACGATGCCGCCGATGCCGATGACCGGAATCTTCACCGCGCGCGCGGCCTCGTAGACCTTCGCCAGGGCGATCGGCTTGATCGCGGGGCCGGAGTACCCGCCCGTGATCGTCGCGATCTTCGGCCGTCGTGTGCGCGCATCGATTGCCATCCCGACGAACGTGTTGACGCACGAGACCGCGTCGGCTCCCTCGTCCTCGCATGCGCGGGCGAACTCGCCGATCGACGTCACGTTGGGCGTGAGCTTGATCGCGAGGAAGCGCTCGGTGCGGCGGCGCAGCTCGCGCGTGATGTCGGCGACCGAGGCGCAGTTGGTGCCGAAGTTGAGCCCGCCGTCCTTGACGTTCGGGCAGCTCACGTTGATCTCGTAGCCGCTGAAGCCCTCGTGCTCCTCGCAGCGCTCGAGCACGTAGCAGTATTCCTCGATCGAGCTTGCGGCGATGTTGACGATCGTCGTCGCGCCGCGCTCGGCGAGCGCGGGGAGCTTCTCGGCCAGGAACACGTCGACGCCGACGTTGGCCAGGCCGATCGAGTTGAGCATGCCGGCGGTCGTCTCGGCGATGCGCTGCGGCGGGTTGCCGTCGCGCGGCTTGCGGCTGATGCTCTTGGTGACGACCGCGCCCAGTTGCGCGACATCGACGAGGTCGGGACACTCGAGGCCGTAGCCGAAGGTCCCCGACGCGGTCAGCACCGGGTTCTTGAACGTCGCCGAGCGTATCGTCTGTGAGGTGTCTGCCACGGGTTCGATTGCGGGTTGCGGATTGGCGGTTGCTGTTCGGGCTCTCAGTGTACCGACGGCAGTGACGAGAGGACGATGTCGTCGAAGTCGTAGTTCGGTCCGTGGGTGCAGACGAGGGTGTACTTGCGCGGGCCGTCGGCCATTTCGACCGGGCAGCCCTGGCAGATGCCGATGCCGCAGGCCATCTGGCATTCGAGCGACACTTCGAGCGCGATGCCGTGGGTTGAGCAGAACGCGCCGAGCGCCTCCAGCATGCGATTCGGTCCGCACGCGAAGACGCGGAAGGGCTCACCCGGATGGTCGGTGACGAAGCCGGCGAGAGCGTCGACGACGGTGCCGTGGGTGCCGCGCGATCCGTCATCGGTCGCGAAGACCGGGTCGATCAGCCGGCCGTCATCGATGAGCATGGCGGCCGTGCGGGCGCCGTGAATGTTGACGACGCGAACGCCGCGTGCGGCGAGCGCCTCGCCGAGGATCGGCATCGGCGCGATGCCGACGCCGCCGGAGACGAGCACCGCGCTCGAATAGTCGCCGTCGAGGTGGAACGGAACGCCGAGCGGGCCGAGCACGTCGAGCAGGTCACCGGGGCGCCTGCCGGCGAAGATCGCCGAGCCGCGGCCGACGACGTTGAAGATGATCTCGAGGCGACTGCCCCGGACGCGGTGGACGCTGTAGGCACGGCGCAGCAGAGGGTCGAACGACGTGCCGGGCTTGATGTTCAGAAACTGTCCCGGCTCGACCAGGCGCGCGATGTCCGGGGACTCGAACTCGAGCGTGTAGACGTTGTCGGCGACCTTCTCGAAGCGGGTGATCGGTGCGAGATGCTGAAGCATTCGCGCAAGATACGGCGTCGATGGCGATCCCCGCCACCTCGCTAGCGCTTCGGCACGGTCTCCTTCTTCGGATCGTCGATCTTCGGCGGCTCGCCCCCGAGCGGAAGCGCCTCCTCACCAAAGCGCGGGATGCCCTCGGGCGTCAGCGTCACGTTGGGATCGGACTCCGCCGGCTCGCCACCGATCTGCGACTCGAGCGGCGGCGAGTCGCCGCGGACGCGACGGCTCATGTAGGCGTCGACGACGGGCCGTACCTCCTGCGCCTGCTCGCTGAGCGGATAGCGGTTGAGGATCTCCGAGTAGTACACGAACGCGCTGTCGCGGTTCTCCATCTCCCGCTCGTAGATCAGCCCGATCGCGTAGTACGACTTCAGCGCGTACGGCGACTCCGGGTACTGCGCGATGACGCGATGGAACTGGTTCAGGGCGTTGGCGTTGTCGCCGGTGCGCATGAACGCGGTGCCGGAGAGATAGCGATCCTCGGCCGTGTCGCGCTTGGCGTACTCGGTGTAGCCGAGCTGGCGGCGCGCCTCGGCGGCGTAGTCGGTCATGCTGTAGTCGGCGACGAGAATCTCCAGCAGCGAGTCGGCCTGCTCCTCGCGCCCCGCCGCGCGCGCCATCGCCGCACGCGCGAACATCACGCGAGCCATCGCCAGCGAGCCCTGCGGCGCCCACTTCTCCGACAGGCCGTAGTACACCTCCATCGAATCGTCGCGCTTGAACGTCGTGAACAGGCGCGCGAGGTTGTAGTATGCCTCCGAGAGCGCCGAGCGCACCGAGTCCGGGAAGGGATTGACCGGGTAGCCGTGCAGGGCCGCGGCGCGCGCCTGCTGCTCGTGGTACTGCCCGAGCAACTGCGCGAAGCGCTGAGCCTTGCGCTGGAACGGAACGCTCATCGCCTGCACCTTCTGGAAGTGCCCGAGCGCCTGATCGTACTCGCCGGCGCGGAAGGCGCGGACGCCGCGCTCGTAGATGCCGTACGCGGCGTAGCTGCGTCCGGGGTGTGCGGAGTCGACGGCGGCCAGCGTGCTGTCGGCGACGGTCTCGCCGCGCTGCGACGCGACGTTGAGCTGCTCGACCTCGACCAGCCCCCACCACGGCTCGAAGTTCGAGTTGTCGCGCAGCTCCTCGAGATCGCGCTCTGCGTCGTCGAGCCGGCCGAGCGTGCGCAGCGTGACCGCGCGCTGCAGCCGTGCCTGGAACTGCGTGAAGTAGTCGGGCGACAGCGCCAGCGACGCGTCGAACGCCGCGAGCGCCTCGGGAAAGTCACCGTTGCGGAAGTGCACGACGCCGATCTCGTAGCGCCAGCGCGCCCGGTCGTCGTCCTCCTCGGACAGGCTCACCGCCCGCTCGAACGGCCGGATCGCCTCCTTGACGTTGCCGTCGGCCAGGTGCACGTCGGCGTTGAGCCGGAACGCGTCGACAAGGACGTCGATGCGCTCGTGCGCCCACGCGACGTCGATCGTGCGCGAGAGCGTCGTCAGCGCGCGCTCGGGATTGCCCTGGTGCAACTGGTCCATCGCCAGCACGAGGTGCGCGTCGGGAAGCCAGGGACTCTCCGGAAAGTTCTTGATGAGCTCCTCGGCCTTCTTCTGCGACTGGTACCACTCCCGCTGGTAGAAGTACGACTTCGAGATGTAGTACACCGCGTCGTCGACGTAGTCGCTGCTCGCCGCGCGCGCCAGGAGCTTCGAGCCCTTGATCACGATCGAGTCGAGCTTGATCTTGTTGGCCTTCATCTCGTCGTTGGTCATCGACCGGCGATCGAGGTGGTTGTACGTCGGCACACCGGGCTTCAGAAGCTGGTCGTCGAAGGCGATGTGGTAGGTGGGCTCCGGCGCCTTCTGCTCACGGATGTAGAGGAGCTCCTGCTCCGCCTCATCCATGATCCGTTCCATGTTGTAGAACAGATTGAAGTACGTGGTGAAGTTCCGCGTCGTCTGGCAGCCGCCGATGACGAGCGCGGCACAGCCGATCAGGAGGGCCGATCCGAGGGAGCGCGTGAGGGTCATGTCGGTCAATTTATCCGTGGCTCGACGATCCGTCAATGTTTTTTACTCGTTCCCGTCGTATATTTGTCGCCTTTCCAGATGTGACCAATACATACCGCATAGATCGATCAATCAAGGAGTAAGCACATGCCCTGCGGAAAGAAGCGTAAGCGCCATAAAATGGCGACGCACAAGCGGAAGAAGAGACTTCGCAAGAATCGTCACAAGAAGAAGAATCGCTAGTCTCCCGCTGACCCCGACGATGGTTCTGCCCCTGTCCTCCGCGCTCGCGGGCGGCAGGGGCTTCTCGTTACGACGAACGAATCCGCCCCCGACAGCAGGTACGACGCCCACGTTGCATTTCGTCACGCATCCGAACCCATGACACCAGATCACACCGTTGCATCGCTCATCGAGCGCGAGCACCAGCACTTCATCCCCACCTACAAGCGCCTTCCGCTCGAGGTCGACCGTGCCGAGGGGATGCACGTCTTCACGCGCGACGGACGGCGCTACCTCGACTTCCTCGGCGGCATCGCGGTCAACTCGCTGGGCCACTGCCATCCCGCGGTGATCGCGGCGATCGAGCGGCAGGTGCATCGCTACGCCCACATGTCGAACTACTTCTACCAGGACGCCCAGGTCGAGTTCGCCGAGGCGCTGGTGGCGGCCTCGGGCTACGACCGTGTGTTCCTCACCAACAGCGGCACCGAGGCCACCGACGGCGCGATGAAGCTCGCGCGCATGCACGGCAGCACGAGCGGTCGCAGCGAGATCATCGGCCTCAGCGGCGGCTTCCACGGCCGCACCTACGGCGCGCTGTCGATCATGGACAAGCCGGGATACAAGGACGGGATGGGTCCGTTCCTGCCCGCCACCAGCGTCATCGCCTTCAACGACGTCGCCGCCCTCGAGGCCGCGGTCGGCGAAGGCACGTGCGCGGTCATGCTCGAGTTCCTGCAGGGCGAGGGCGGCATCCACTGGGTCGCCGAGGACTTCGTCCGGAGGCTCTTCGAGCTCCGCGAGCAGCATGGATTCCTCGTCATCGCCGACGAGGTCCAGGCCGGCGGCGGACGCACCGGCACGTTCTTCTCGTTCGAGCGCTACGGCGTGCGCCCGGACATTGTCACCGTCGCCAAGGGCCTCGGCGGCGGACTGCCGCTCGGCGCGATCCTCATACCCGAGTCGCTCGCGACCGTGTGGGGACCCGGCCGCCACGGAACGACCTTCGGCGGCAACGCGCTGGCCTGCGCGGCCGGCTCGACCGTCCTGGCCGAATTGCGATCAGGCCTGATGGCACGCGTCGCCGACGTCGGAGCCTACGCGATCGCGAAGCTAGAAGCACTACGCGCCGAGCTCCCGCAGGTCATCGGCGAGATCCGCGGCGCCGGCGCGATGCTCGGCGTCGAGCTCACCGTCCCGGTCGGCCAGGTGGTCGAGTCGATGCTCGAGCGCGGTGTCATCGCCAACGCAACCAGCGAGACGGTACTACGGCTGCTACCGCCGATGATTTATGGAAGGGAGCATGTCGATGAGATGGTGGGGGTGTTGCGGGAGGTACTGGTGGGGT